>DATGHU010000010.1 GCA_035307765.1 bacterium
GCACTCCCCGTACAACTCCTCTACCGGGACGACACTTTCGTGCGCCGCGATCTGGAACACGCTGTCCGCCGACGTGTACACGATCGGCCGGCCCGTGCGCAGGTGCTCCTCGCCGAGTTGTTGGATGATCGCCGTCCCGGACGCCGGCCGGTTGCCGAGCACCCGCCGCCCGATCCGCGCTTCGAATGGTTCGATGATCTCGGGGGGAAACCCGTGCGGGTAGGTGGGAAACGGCCGGTCGAGGATCAGCCCCATCATCTCCCAGTGCCCGGTCGTGCTGTCCTTCCCCGGCGCCACCTCGGCCATCTTGCCGAACGCGCCGGTGGGCGCGGGATCCGCCGGAACGCCGAGGATGGGGACGATCCGCCCGAGTCCCAACCGGCCCAGCGTCGGCATCCTCAGCCCTCCGCAGGCCGCCGCGGTGTGCGGCAGGGTGCTGGCCCCCAAATCCCCGAACCTGGCGGCATCGGGCAACTCGCCGACGCCGCAGCTGTCGAGCACGATCACGATCACGCGACGGAGGCGGGTCACCGTCGGCGCCCCGAGCCGGCGCCGGGTCGGCCGCCGGCGAACCGGGTCAGCCGGGGCGCCCGAGGCGCCGGCATGCCAGGGCGATCCCGATCACCGATTTGGCGTCGCGGATCTCGCCCGAGTCGATCCGACGCCGGGCCTCGTCGAGCGCCACGGTCTCGACCCGGAGATCGACTTCCTCGCGGTCCGCCGCGGCGGGGCGGAGGTCCTGGGCCAGGAACACATGCAGTACCTCGGAAAGGATGCCGGGCGACGGGTAGAAGGCGCTGAGGCACTCCCACCGCCCGGCCGCGCGGCCCACCTCCTCGGCGAGTTCGCGCTCGGCGCACCGCTCTGGGGTTTCGCCGGGTTCCATGGTGCCGGCGGGGATCTCGAGAAGGTCGGCCTCCACCGCGGCGCGATACTGGCGGACGAGCACGACGTGCCGGTCCGCGGTCAGGGCAACCATCGCCACCGCCCCGGGGTGTTCGACGATCTCATACTCGACGCGCTGGCCGCCGGGGAACTCGACTTCATCCAGGCGGACCGTCACCCGCCGTCCTTCGAACACCCGGCGGCGGCGCACCAGCCGCCGCATCAGACCCCGGCGGGAGGGTGAATGGAACCGTTCACGCCTTGGCGGACGCGCCCGTCGCGACGTACACAGGCGTCCCTTCACGCGAGGCCAGCTCTCGGAACGCCACGAGAACGCGCTGGGTGATCGGGCCCGGCTTGCCGGTGCCGATGGACCGCCCATCCAGCGTGACCACCGGGCCCAGTTCCGCCCCCGTCCCGGTGAGGAAGCACTCATCGGCCGTGTACATGTCGTGGAGGGTCAGGACCTGCTCGGCGCAGGGGACACCCAGTTGCGCGCACACGTCCACGATCGTCTGCCGGGTCACGCCCTGCAGGATGCCGAGATACGCGGGCGGGGTCAGCACCCGGCCGGCCTTGACGATGAAGACGTTGTCGGCGGTGCACTCGGCGACGTAGCCCTGGGTGGTGAGCATCAACCCCTCGTCGACCCCGGCCAGGTTAACTTCCATCCGAGCCAGGATGTTGTTCAGATAGTTGCACGTTTTCACCCGAGGGTTGAGGACGTCCACCGGTCGCTGCCGCGTCGTGGTCGTGATCATCCGCAGGCCCTTCCGGTACGCCTCCTCCGGGTAGAGCTGGATCGAATCGACGATGACAACGACGTTGGGCCGCGGACACTTTCGCGGGTCGATCCCGAGATCCCCGGGGCCGCGCGACACCACGGGGCGGATGTAGGCGTCCTGCAGCCCGGTCCGACGCACGGTCTCCAGGATCGCCTCGGTCATCTCCGCCTTGGTGAGCGGAATCTCGAGGCCCAGCGTATGCGCGGACTCGAAGAGCCGATCGACGTGCGCGTCCAGCTTGAAGACCCGGCCGTTGTACACGCGGATACCCTCAAACACCCCATCCCCGTACAGGAATCCGTGGTCGTAGACGGAGACCGTCGCCTCCGCCTTCTGGACGAACCGGCCATTCACGTAGACCACCGCACTCATCGCGCTCGCCTCCCGAGTCGCATCTGCGTCAATCCTTCACCTGTTCGCCGCCGGCGTAAATGGCTCCTCCGGGACGTGCCCGGCGGGGTGCTGCGCCTGCCGGAGCGCAGCGGCGATGAACTCGCGGTACAGGGGGTGGGGCCGGTTGGGCCGCGATCGGTATTCGCCGTGAAACTGGGTGCCGACGAACCAGGGGTGATCGAGCAGTTCGACGATCTCCACGAGCTGACGACTTGGGTACAGCCCCGTCACCCGAAGACCGTGCTGCGTCAGGATCGGCAGATAGTGGTTGTTGACCTCGAAGCGATGGCGGTGCCGCTCCTGGACCTCCGCCACCCCGTAGGCCTCCCCCGCGCGCGACCCCGGGGTGAGCCGGCACGGGTACAATCCCAGACGCATCGTCCCCCCCTTGTCGGTGACGGCCTCCTGCTCGGGGAGCAGCCCGATCACCGGGTGCGGCGTGTTCGCGTCCACCTCGGTCGTGTTGGCGCCGGCGAGGCCGCAGACGTCCCGGGCAAACTCCACCACCGCCCACTGCATTCCGTAGCAGACGCCGAAGAACGGAATGCGGCGCTCCCGCGCGAAGCGTGCCGCTTTGACCTTGCCCTCCACCCCTCTCGCGCCAAACCCCGGACAGACCAGGATCCCATCGTACCCCGCGAGCCGCGCCGCCACCCCGTGGTCGTCGAGGGAATCCAGCTCCTCCGAGTCCTGCTTGGTGATCACCACCCGGGCGCCGTTGGCGATGCCGCCGTGCCGGAGCGCTTCCTCGATGCTCACGTACGAATCCTCGTTCCCCACGTACTTGCCGACGAGCGCGATCCGCACGGTCGAGGAGGGATGCCGAATTCGCTCCACCATCGCCCGCCATTCGGCGAGGTCGGGGGGTCGCACCGGGAGGCGCAGGCGGCGCTCCACGATCCGGGGGAGACCCTCGTCCTCGAGGATCAGTGGGACCTCATAGATACTCTGCGCGTCGACCGCCTGAATCACGGCCTCCAGCGGGACGTCGCAAAAGAGCGCGAGCTTCTCCCGCAGTCCGCGGGAGAGCGGGCGCTCGGTCCGGCAGACGAGGACGTCGGGTTGGATCCCGATCCCGCGCAGCTCCTTCACGCTGTGTTGGGTCGGCTTCGTCTTGAGCTCGCCGGCGCTGCGGAGGAAGGGAATGAGCGAGACGTGGATGTACATCACGTTCTCTTCGCCGACGTGGAACTTAAACTGCCGGATCGCCTCGAGAAACGGCAGGCTTTCGATGTCCCCGACGGTGCCGCCGACCTCGACGATGATGATGTCGGCGCCCTGTGCACGGCCGACCCGCGTGATCTCGTCGCGAATCTCGTTGGTGACGTGGGGGATGACCTGCACCGTCCCGCCCAGGTACTCGCCCCGGCGCTCGCGGGCGATCACGGCGCCGTAGATCTTCCCGGTGGTCGTGTTGTTGTCGCGGCAGAGGTTCTCGTCGATGAAGCGTTCGTAGTGGCCGAGGTCCATGTCCGTCTCCGCGCCGTCGTCGGTGACGAAGACCTCCCCGTGCTGAAACGGGTTCATCGTTCCCGCGTCCACGTTCACGTAGGGATCGAACTTCAACAGCGTGACGCGCCACCCCCGGCTCCGGAGCAACCGCCCCAGCGACGCCGAGGTGATGCCCTTGCCCAGCGCGGAGGTGACTCCCCCCGTCACAAAGATGTACTTCGACCCCTGCTGCGTCATTCGCTGCGCCCCCCCCTCCGCCGATTCATGGTTCGTCGCCGCTGCCTCGGATGCGCCTACCGTTCTCCCCAGGTGAGCTTTGCGCGGAGGATGCTGTAGAAACCGCCCCGACCCAGGCGAACGAGCCGAGTGCGGTGGGGCGAGCGTTCCACGCGCACCTCGTCGCCTTCCTTGAGCGGGAACCCTTCCTGCCCGTCCACCGTCAAGATCGGCGGTGGGGGTGGGGCGCCAACCGGGTCGACCCGGATGGTCACCGTGTCGGTCCCGGAGACCAATACGGCGCGAGCGTTGAGCGTGTGGGCGCAGATCGGCGTGAGCACGATCCCGTCCACCGCGGGATGGACGATCGGACCGCCGGCGGAGAGGGAGTACGCGGTGGACCCGGTGGGGGTGGCCACGATCAGGCCGTCGGCCAGATGCGTGGCGAGGTGCTCGCCGTTGACGAAGGTGCGCAGCCTGAGAAGACGCGCGTAGCCGCTCTTGGTGACGACGATATCGTTGAGCGCGAGGAACTCCTGGGGAACCTGCCCGTCCCGCTCCACTCGGGCGCGGATCATCATCCGCTCGTCGAGTTGATAGTCGCCCTCCAACACCCGGTGGAGTGCGCTCGCCACCTCCGGGCCGTTCACCTCGGCCAGGAATCCAAACGCTCCGAGGTTGACCCCCAGGATGGCGATCCCTTGGGGGCCGGCCGCGCGCGCGGTGCGCAGGATGGTTCCGTCTCCCCCGAAGACCACCACGACACCGACCCGCTTGATCAGGTCGGCTTCGCTCGCCCCGAGCGCGGGGTGCCCGAGGATCTCCGCGCTCTCTCGGTTGATCCAGACCGGTACGCCGCGCTCCACGAGGAGGTCCACGGCTTCCCGTGCCAACCGCGCGACATCGGGATTGGCGTGGACCTTTTCGACGTTGACGTTCAGACCGACCGCGATCACGAGCGCCTCGGGGTAACCCCGCCAGCGTGCGCCCGCGCGACGCTGGCGTCGATGGCCTCGGGGGATAGCCCCGCCTCGGTCCCCGGGCGGAGGTGGACCAGGTACTCGATGTTTCCGGCCGGCCCGGTGATCGGTGACGGTGTGACGCCGACGGCGGTCAATTCGGCCGCGCCGGAGGCCGCCAGCACCCGGGAGAGCACTTCCCGGTGGACGTCCGGATCTCGCACCACCCCGCCCCGCGGGACGTGAGCCCGCCCGGCCTCGAACTGGGGCTTGACCAGGGCCACCACAGACCCGTGCGCGGCCACGAGCCCCGCGATCGCCGGCCAGACCAAGCGCAGGCTGATAAACGCGAGGTCTGCGGTCACCAAGTCGCACCGGCCGCCGACCTGCTCGACGGTGAGATACCGGGCATTCACGCCCTCGAGCACCACCACCCGCGGGTCGGTTCGAAGCCCCCAGGCCAGTTGGCCGTGGCCGACGTCGACCGCGTAGACCCTGGACGCTCCGGCGCGGAGGAGACAATCCGTGAATCCCCCCGTGCTCGCTCCGAGGTCCACCGCCACCCTACCCCGCACATCAATGCCAAAGACCTCAAGGGCGTGAGCAAGCTTGAGGCCGCCGCGGCTCGCGTACGCCGTCCCCCGGCGCCGAACCAGCACGGTCGCCCCCGGCGCCACTCTGCGGCCCGGCTTGTCGACAAGCCGGCCATCGACCGTGACCAGGCCCGCCATGATCGCCGCCTGCGCCTCCCCGCGGGTTGCGGCGTGGCGCTGGACAACCAGCCATTGATCCAACCTGACCCCGCTGTCCATCCCCGTCCCCGGCGTCATCGCTCGCGGCTGAGGAGAAACGCGGCGATGCTCCGGAGCCACTCCCCCCGCACGCCGAGCGGCTCGAGCGCAGAGATCGCCTGAGCGGTCGCGGCCCGGGCGAGGTCCCGGGATGCGTCCAGCCCGAAGACGGCGGGAAAAGTCACCTTTGCCTGGGCGGCGTCGCTGCCGGTGCCTTTGCCGAGCTTGCCTTCCTCGCCGACAACATCGAGGATGTCGTCGATGATCTGAAACCCCAACCCGACGTGCTCCCCGTACGCGCTCAAGGCTTTGAGATCGTTCGGGGACGCCCCCGCCAGCATCCCGCCGATGCGCACACAGGCCTGGATCAGCGACCCCGTCTTCAGCCGGTGGATCTCCCGGACATCCGCGGCTTCGACCGGACCCCGGGTTGCGAGGAGATCGAGCACTTGACCGCCGACCATCCCCTTCGTGCCGATACCCTGAGTGACTTCGACGATCGCCCCCACCACACGATCCGGTGGGATCGCATCGCCGTCCGCGATCCCGGCGAGCAATTCGAAGGCCAGCGCGTGGAGTGCGTCGCCCGCGAGGACCGCGATCGCTTCGCCGAAGACCACGTGACAGGTCGGGCGGCCCCGCCGGGTGGGCGAATTGTCCATGGCGGGCAGATCATCATGGATCAGCGAGTACGTGTGGATCAGCTCGACCGCGGCGGCGGCGGGCAGGACGGCGTCCGGCCCCATCCCCGCGACCTCCGCTCCGGCCAAGACCAGGATGGGTCTGAGTCGCTTGCCGCCGGCGAACACGCTGTACCGCATCGCCTGGTGCACGACCTGGGGGGGAGTGTCCTCGGACACCAGCGCGCGGTCAAGCGCCCCCTCGACACGCCTGCCGAGGTCGGCCAGGCGGGCCTCGACAGCGGCGAGCGCATCCGTGGGGGGCAGAGGGAACGAGCCTGCGGGTACGCGCGACGTCAGCGGCATCCTCGCTACCGGATCACAAACTCCCGCTCCCGGGATGGAACATCCTCCCAGTCGACCTGGATCCCGCGAACGGCGGCCCCCGGCGGACCCTCGCGCATCGCGACGAGGAACGCCTCGAGCGCATCCCGCGCTCCCTCCGCCAGCACCTCGACCTGTCCGTTCGGAAGGTTGCGCGCGAAACCGCTGAGCCCCAGCGCTCGGGCGCGCGTGAGGGCGAAGAACCGAAACCCGACCCCCTGCACCCGTCCCGTCACCGCAATTTGGACGCGCACAGAACGCGGGCCGGCCTCACACGTCGGCCGCGTGCCCCACCAAAGGGGGGGTGGTGGATCGGACGATCTTGCCGAGCAGGCCGTTGACGAATCGACCGGATTCCTCGGTGCTGAACCGCTTAGCGAGCTCCACCGCCTCGTTGATGACGACGCGGATCGGGGTATCCGTATATCGGAGTTCGAAGATGGCCAGGCGGAGGATGTTGCGGTCGACCGCCGCCATCCGCTCAAGCGTCCACCGCTCGGCGCACTGGGCAATCACGGGGTCGATCTCACCCAGATGTCCCCGGGTGCCCCGGCACAAGGTCTCCACCCACGTCAAATCGTCGGGAACCCAATCCGGGGCCGCGACGGATGTTAGGGCGTCCTCCAGGGACAGCTTCCCGACGTCCATCTGGAACAGCACCTGTAACGCCGCCGCCCGTGCCTTTCGCCGCATACGCTCCGTTCCGCGCCCCGGTAAACAAACTGACCACCGTAGCTGGTGGTCAGGTTCTTACTCGAGGGCTGCGTCCGCCCGCTGGGCTTCCGTACACTCGTTCGCCGCCTGCACTACCGTATTATACTCGGTTGGGCTTCCGCAAGCAACTCTCGCACCCTGACCACGTCCTCGCGGATCTGCGCGGTCAGGGCCGCGGCACTTGGGAAGGCGCGCTCGGACCGAACCCGCCCGACAAACTCGAGCCTCATCGGTTTGTCGACCAGGGGCCCATCGTAATCAAGGAGGTGGGTCTCCACGGACAGGTCTCCGCCACCGAACGTCGGGCGGTAGCCGATGTTGGTCGCACCACCGTACCGGCGCCCGCCGGTCTCGACGATCGTGGCGTACACCCCCCGTCCCGGGAGGATCTTGCGCGGCGACGGCACCAGCAGGTTGGCGGTCGGAAATCCGATGGTCCGGCCGCGCCCCTGACCGGGCACGACCCGCCCAAGCACGGAGTAGTATCGGCCAAGCAGATGCGCGGCCTCGTCCACCAATCCCTCGCGCAGGGCGCTGCGTATCCTGCTGCTGCTCACCGGCTCCCCCCGCACCAGCGCCGCCGGAACCAGGTGCACCTCCACGCCGTGAGCCCGGCCCCACTCGGTGAGGCGCGCCGCTGTCCCCTCCCGCCGATGGCCGAAGGTGTACGAGGAGCCGACGAAGATCGTCCGGGCCCTCAGTCGTCGGGTGAGGATCTCATCGAGCCACACTTGCGCCGGGGTCCTTGAGAACCCCAGATCGAATCCGAGCACCACCGCGAGATCCACCCCCAATCGTTCAAGCAGGGGGAACCGCTCCTCGATGATCGTCAGCAGAATCGGCTCCACGCTGGGGCGGAGGATCTCGAGCGGGTGGGGGTCAAACGTCACCACCGCGGACTGGAGCCCGACCTCGCCGGCGCGGGTGACGGCCTCTCCGATTACCTTTTGGTGGCCGACGTGCAGGCCGTCAAACGTCCCGAGGGCCAGGACGGAGTCCCCGCCCTGTGCGGGGAACTCATCCAGACCGTGGACGATCCGCAACCAGCGCTCCTCCGGTTCCGGCCAGCACCTTGAACGGCCGCAACATTCCGCCGTCGACCTTGGCCAGCGCGATCAGCGCGCCCCGACGGCTGCGGAGACGGACGGGGAGATCCTCGGAAAGGGCGGTCTCCCCCACTTTCCAAAGCGGGACGGGATGGCCGTTGAGGACCTCGATCACGCTGCGCTCCGAAAGGTCCACCGCCGGCAGATGGCCAACCGCTTCGTCCATCGGGATGACAACGTCCGCGAGCGCGCCGCGGCCGGCACACTCGGCCAACTCCTCCAGGGTGACCGCGTCCCGCAAGGAAAACCGACCGGCGCGCGTGCGCACCATGAAGTGGGCGTACCCGCCCAACCCCATGGCGTCCCCGATATCCGCGCACAGCTTCCGGATGTACGTCCCCTTGCCGCAGGCCACCTCGAGGAGCGCCGACAGGTGGTCGTGACCGATCCAAAGGACATCGATCCGCTGCACCACGACCGGCCGCGGTTGCAGGTCGACCGCTTCTCCGCGGCGGGCCAGCTGATAGAGCCGCACGCCATCGTGATGAATCGCGGACACCATCGGCGGCACCTGCAGGATCTCTCCGGTGAATCGCTTCAGGACCGCCTCGAGCGACTGGCGGGTGACGGGGCGATGTGCCCCGGACGTCTCCGCAGGGGCCAGCCTCTCGCCGTAGGCATCGCCGGTGCTCGTCCGCGCCCCGAGGCGCAGTTCCACCCGGTACTCTTTGTCGGCGTCCATCAGGATCTCGCTCAACCGCGTCGCCCGCCCCAGGCAGCACACCAGCACCCCGGCGGCGCCGGGGTCGAGCGTCCCGGTATGGCCGACGCGACGCAGCCCGGCGGCCCGCCGGACGACGTTGACGACGTCGTGCGATGTCATCCCGGGCGGCTTCAGCAGGTTGAGGACTCCGTCCATCGTCAGGCGGATCCCCCCGGAACCGTGGGGTTCGGCGCGCCAAGTTCGCGCCGAACGACGTCGAGCGTGCGATCGACGGCCGCAGTCAGCCCCTCCTTGATGGTGAATCCCGCCGCCGCCGCATGGCCCCCACCGCCGAACGCCTCGGCGATGACGTTGGCCCGGACCCCGCCTTGGGCGCGGAGGCTGACGTGAATGCCTTCGGGCTCCTCTTTGAAGAGAACGGCCACCTGCGTCCCCCGAGTCGCTCTGATCGCCCCGACGATCCCCTCCGACTCGTCCATCGTCGCCCCGGCTTCCTTCAGCATGGCTTGGGTGACCGTGGTCCAGACCACCCGGCCGGCCTCACAGACGGTGAGGCGGCTGAGCGCCATCCCCGCGAGGCGCAGCGCCCCCTCGGAGCGGTTCTCGTAGACCTGCGTGTACACCGCCGTGGGACTGGCTCCCGCGGCCACCAACTCCGCGGCGATCTGGAAACTTCGCGGGGTCACGCTGGCATGGTGAAAACTGCCGGTGTCCGTGAGCAGCGCGGTGAGCAGGCACGTGGCGGTATCGGCGTCGAGCTCGGCGTGCAGCGCTTTGACGATCGGCAGCACCACTTCCGCGACCGCCGCCGCCTCGGTATCCAGCAGCACGAGGTCCCCGTAGCCGCTGTTGCTCACGTGATGATCGATGTTGACCCACACGGGGACGCCGGCCGCGCGTGCCACCAGCCCGCCGGCCCGCTCCGGGGAGCTGCACTCCATGAACACGACGGCGTCGAAGCTCTCGCCAGCCGGGATCTCGGCGACCACCCGCTCGCTCCCGGGGAGGAATTGATACATCGTCGGCACACCGTCCGCACTCCCGACGACGGCCCGCTGTCCACGGGCCGCCAGGGCTCGGGCGAGCGCCAGCGTGGACCCCAAGCAGTCGCCATCCGGCGCGACGTGATTGAGGAGCAGGACGTTACGCCGACTTTGAAGGGCTTCCGCGATCCGACCGACCGGATGCATCCCCGGATCCCTCGCCTTCCGTCTCCGCCACCTGGCGCAACAGGCGCTGGATGCGCACACCGCGCTCGATCGACTCGTCGAGCCTAAACGACACTGCGGGCATGTGCCGGAGGCGAATCCGCCGCCCCAGCTCTTTCCGGATGAACCCGTGGGCGTTGGCGAGGCCGGCCATCGTTTTGGCTTTCGCCTCCGCGTCTCCCAAAATGCTGACGAATACCCTGGCGTGCCGCAGATCCTGGCTCAGCTCGACGTCCAGGACGGAGACAAACCCGATCCGGGGATCCTTCATCTCGCGTTGGAGAATCGTGCTGATCTCCTCCTTGAACAGTTCACGAAGCCTGGCGATGCGCACGCTCATGCTTGGGCCTCCCTCCCGGCGGGCTCCTCCGTCGCACCTCCACCCCGAGCGCGAAGCGGCGGCGCGGGAGAGATGGACGTGGGGAAGGCGATCACCGCATCTCCACCGCGTAATCGAGCACCACGAGATCGGTGTGCCGCTCGATCGCGCTGGCGACGTGGGCGAGAACCTCGTCGGCGTGGCGGGCGGTCGTGCTGATGTACGCCACCGCAAGCCCGGCGCGCCGCCAGGAGTCCTGGTGCGACACCTCGGCGGCGGCAACGCGAAACCGATGGTGCAATCGGTCCAAAAGCGATTTCACGATCCGCCGCTTGTCTTTGATGCTCTGCGTCCCCGGAAGGCTACACTCGACCCGCAGCAACCCGACCACCATGGTCTGTCTCCTGTTCCCCTAGGGGGGCACCGTCCCCGGGGTGGTCTCGCCAGCCGTCAGGCCGGCTTCACCTCCATGGCGAATGCCTCGATCGTGTCGCCTTCCTTGATGTCGTTGTAGCGTTCGAGGCCGATTCCGCACTCGAACCCTTCGACCACCTCGCGGACATCGTCCTTGAAGCGCCGCAACGATCCGATCACCCCTTCGTGAACGACGGCGCCATCCCGGATCAGGCGGGCCTTGGCGCCCCGCACGATCTTCCCGCTGGTCACGTAGCAGCCCGCGATCGTCCCGATCCGGCTGATCGAATAGACTTTGCGCACTTCCACCCGCCCCAAGATGACCTCAGCCATCTCCGGAGCCAGCAAGCCCGTCGAGAGCTTCTTGACGTCGTCGAGCACCTCGTAGATCACGCGGTAGAGGCGGACATCGACCCCCTGGGTCTCGGCCAGACGTCTGACCGGCGGTTCCGGGCGGACGTTGAAGCCGATCACGCGGGCGAAGCTCGCCGCCGCAAGCATGACGTCAGACTCGGTCACGTTCCCCACGCCCGCGTGCAGGATCGTGATGATGACTTCCCGGCTGGTGAGACGCTCCAAAGCCGGAACCAGGGCTTCCACCGATCCCTGGACATCGCCCTTCACGATGAGGCGCAACTCTTTACTTTCCGTCACCGCCCCCGTCTCTTTGGAGATCTCCTCGACGCTGACCTGGCGCACCCTGGCCTGTTCGGTGGCCCGCCGGCGCTCGCTCCGCTCCTCGGCCACGGCCTTCGCGATCCGCTCGTTGGAAACGACTTCCACGAGATCCCCGGCCTGGGGGACATCGCTGAGCCCGATCGCTTCGACCGGTACACTCGGTCCGGCCGCTTGGATGCGCGCGCCCTTGTCATCGGTCATCGCCCGGATCCGCCCGTACGTCTCCCCGACCACCGCGGCGTCCCCGACCCGCAGGGTACCGTCCTGCACCAAGATCGTGGCGACCGGCCCCCGTCCCTTGTCGAGGCGGGCTTCGATCACCGTGGCGCGTGCCGCCTTGTCGGGGGTGGCCCGAAGGTCGCGCAGCTCCGCGACGAGGAGGATCATCTCGAGCAGGGCGTCGAGCCCGGTGCCCTGCCGCGCGGAGACCGGCACGGTGATGGTATCACCGCCCCACTCCTCCGGGACGAGACCGAGATCGGCCAGCTGCTGCTTGACGCGATCGGGATTGATCTGCGCCAGGTCGATCTTGTTCACCGCGACAATGATCGGAACCCGCGCGGCCTTGGCGTGGTTGATCGCCTCGATCGTCTGCGGCATCACCCCGTCATCGGCCGCCACCACGAGCACGGCGATGTCGGTCACGTGCGCGCCGCGCGCCCGCAGAGCCGTGAACGCTTCGTGGCCGGGGGTGTCGAGGAAGGTGATCGGTTTGCCCGCGGCCTCGACGGTGTACGCGCCGATGTGCTGCGTGATGCCGCCGTACTCTTGCGAGGCCACGCTGGTCTTCCGGATGGCGTCGAGGAGGCTGGTCTTCCCGTGGTCGACGTGGCCCATCACCGTCACGACGGGCGGCCGGAGGTCCCGACCCTTCTCCGCCGGCGTCGCGCTCGGCACTTCCAAGGTGGGGGCGAGATCGGTCACCTGAGCGACCTCACGCGCCCTGGCCGCAAAGTTGAACATCCCCATGACTTTGCCGGCGATCTCCAGCGGGATCATATGGTTGATCCCGGCCATCACCCCCGCTTCGACCAGCCGCTTCACCACCTCGCCCGGTGGCACGCCCATCCGAACCGCCAGCTCGCCAACCTGGATCGGGCCGTCGAGTTCAAGGTAGCGCACGGGCTGCGGAGCGGCAGTGGCGGCGGGGGGCGGGGGCTCCGGAGCCACGCGTGGCACCTCCACCGGTCTCACCGCCTCCGGCTTCGCCGGTTCTCGCTTCGGTGGTTCGACGGCGGGCGTCTCGGGTGAAAGGCGCGGCATCGCCGTGCCCTCGCCGACTTGAGGTTCGTATCGAGGGACCTTGCGGACGTCGGCGAATCGAACGGTAGGCTTGTCCTTGGTCGGCGCCGAAGGCGCCGCCGCGGCCTGGGCGCCGGCGGGGCCGGCCGCCGCCGCCGGATGCTCCCTGACCCCCCTCTCCGGGTGCACCGGCTTCGTGTCGAGGGAGGTCCTCTTCGCGTCGGGCTTGACCTCGACCGTCTTCTTGGCGGCGAGGCGGTCGGCAGGCTTCGCGGGGCTCTTCACCGGGCCTTTTTCGCTGGGGGTCGGCGCCGCGGAAGGCTTCCCCGGAGCAGCCGGCGGGTGCGCCGGAGTCGCGGGAGCCGGCGTCGCCTCAACTCGGGGAGCGCGGATCACCCGCACGCCTCTGATCTCGGATCCATAACTCGCCTGAAGGAAGGCACTCTGGCGTACCTTCTCCGCGTCCACCGCCGTGGCCGTGCCGCGGACCTCGTGCGCCTGCGCCCCCGCCGATGTGCCGGCGGAACCTGGCTGAGATTCCCGTCCTCCGGCATGAGCTTTGCGGAGGTGTTCGACGACCGAGTCGTCGAGCACACTCATGTGGTTGCGGACCGGGACCTTCAGAGCCTCCAGCTTGGCGATGAGTTCCTTGCTGGTCAGCCCCAGTTCCCGGGCGAGTTCATGAACCTTCACGATACCCCTCCATGCGCCTAGGGCGCTCCCGGCTTCCGCGCGGGCTTCTCGTCGAACAGCTCCGCGGCTTTGGCCAGGGGGATCCGGTGCACCACAGGGGGGCGCGGGGTTGCCGGCCGCTGCGATGCCCCACGCAACCCCTGTGCCACCTCAGCGGGAATCTCGCGCTCGAGCATGCGTGCGAGTTTCCCTCCACGCACGGCGAGCTCGATGCAGGACGCCGCCGGGCACACGTACGCCCCGCGGCCGGACAACTTCCCCGTCGGATCGACCCGCACGTCACCCGACACGGTCCGAACGACGCGCACGAGATCCCGTTTCGTGCGCACTTGGCCGCAGGCCACACACTGGCGCTCCGGGAGCCGTCGTACCTTCGCCATCTGCTCACTCCGCGACCGTCTTCTCCTCGACCCGGGCGATGTTCTCCACCACCGGTCCGTCCCCGACGGCGGGGGTCTCTTCCACCGGCACGGGCGTCTCCGCCGCCGGGATGGCGACCCCATCGTCGGCCGCGGCCGGTTCCTCCTCCGGGGGGAGGTCCGCAAAGATCTTCCGGGCCTCAAGCTCCTTGATTTGCGATTCGCTCTTGATATCGATCCGCCACCCGGTCAGCTTTGCGGCCAGCCGTGCGTTCTGGCCTTCCTTGCCGATGGCCAACGACAACTGGTTATCCGGCACGATCACCAGGGCCGTCTTCGTCTCCTCGCTGATCTCGACCCGGATCACCTTCGCCGGGCTGAGCGCGCTCGCCACAAAGAGCGCCGAGTCGCTGGCCCACGGGACGATGTCGATCTTTTCCCCGCGCAGTTCGTCCACGATCGACTGCACCCGGGATCCTTTCGGCCCCACGCACGACCCGACCGCGTCGACGTTTCGGTCACGGGAAATCACCGCCACCTTACTCCGCGCACCTGCCTCGCGGGCGATCGCCCTGATCTCGACGATGCCCTCGTAGATCTCGGGCACCTCGATCTCGAACAACCGCTTCAGCAGCCCGGGATGGGTGCGCGAGACGACGATCTGCGGTCCCCGGTTCCCCTGCTTCACCTCGACCACGTAGGCCTTCACGCGGTCGTTTTGCCGGTACCCTTCCCGCGGCACCTGCTCGGTCGGAGGGAGCACGGCCTCGATCCGGCCGAGGTCCATGTAGACGTTCCGCCGCTCCACGCGTTGGACCGTGCCGGTGACGATGTCACCCTCCCGATCGCGGAACTCCTTGTACACCATGTCGCGCTCGGCTTCACGAATGCGCTGAACGATCACCTGCTTCGCGGTCTGCGCGGCGATCCGGCCGAAATCCTTGGGGGTCACTTCCACCTCAACGGTGTCGCCCACCTGAATCTCGGAATCCCACCCCCGCGCCTCGGATATGGGAATCTCGGTAGTCGGGTCGGCCACCGTGTCGACGATCGTCCGGACGCTGAAGACGTGCTGCTCACCCGTTTCGCGGTCCAACTCGATCCGAATGTTTTGGGCAGCGGACCCAAAGTTCTTCTTATACGCCGACAGCAGGGCGGCCTCGATCGCCTCGATGAGGACGTCCTTGCTGAGGCTCTTTTCCTCTTCCAATTGTTTGATCGCCTTGATGAGCTCAGTGTTATTCACTCACCACTCACCCCCAGCGCTCCGGATGCCCCTTCGCCGGCCCACCCCGCTCACCTTCGGGAGCGCCCTCCCCTTGCGCGCTTCCCCCCGAAGCCGTTCGGGAGGGCGAGGCGGAGGCCGCCCTGGATCGCCTGAAGTCTTCACGCAAATCCGACATCTCCACAACGAGCTTCGCCTGCGCGATCTCCTCTTCCGCCAGGCGGATCTCCCTCCCGTCCTCCAGTAGGAGCGAGACGCGCCCGTCGACGAGGCCAAGCAATCGTCCACGAAACCGCCGTTGCCCGTCGTGGGGGACGACCGTCGTCACCGCCGCTGTCCGACCCGAAAACCGCACAAAATCGGGCAGCCGGCGGAGCGGCCGGTCGAGGCCCGGCGACGCCACTTCCAGTGTATAGGAATGCGCGAGCAGATCGTACAGATCCAACTCCCGGCTGAGCGCCTCGCTCAACCGGGCACAGTCCTCCACGCCCGCGCGGCCGTCTCGGTCAACGAGCACCCTCAAGATCTGATGTCCTCCGCCGCCGACCCATTCCACGTCGACCAACTCCAAACCCATACGGGCCGCGATAGGTCCGGCGAGCACCGCCACCTGCTCGGCTACCTCGTGACGCTTCATCCAAAAACTCCCCACAAACGTGCGCCCCAGCCTTCGGCGCCTCCAAGAACGAGAGAGTGGGTAGCGCACCCACTCCCCTGAAAGCGTCAAGATTGGGGCACGGGACCTAACTGAAACCGTCTGTAGTATAGCATACGCCGAACGCCGATGACAAGGCGCCTGGGGGGCCTCGCGTGGGTGCCGGAAATATCGCCTCCTCGCCCAACCCCGCCGTTCGCTGTCGTATACTGAGGGGCGGCCGCGGGCGCTGGCGGGACAACCGAGCGTCCGGGGCGAATCCTGCGAAATACTTCGAGACCAAGAGGGGGCGGATAATGCGGATGCTGATGCGCGTCACGATGCAAGTGGAGCAGGCGAACAAAGCGTTCAAAGACGGGACCCTTCAGAAAACGATGCAGTCGTCGCTGGAAGCGCTCAAGCCTGAGGCGGCCTACTTCGGCGCGATCGATGGGGCCCGCACCGGCCTCATTTTCTTCGACCTGAAGGATGTGAGCGACCTGCCTCGGATCGCGGAACCGTTTTTCCATAACTTCAACGCTACCGTCGAATTCTGCCCCGTCATGAATGGGGACGATCTGAGGGCGGGTATGGGGAAAGTGCAGCTGTAGCCCGCGCTCACGCCGCCCCGAGCAGGGTGTCGCCCCGCCGATCACCCGCGACGCGCCTTGGCACAGATGCCGTCCCCCCGGCGAGGGCAGACGGTGACCCTCCGGGGTCGATCATCTCCGGCGGGCCCGAGGCCGGGGGGGCCGACGGCACGCGCGGGTGTGGCGAAGGACGGCAGGGGTGACGATGAAGCCGACGCCGCAACAGATCGCCGAAGCCGCCCGCGATGCGATGTGGACGCAGGACAGGGCCAGCCGCACCCTTGGCATGGCGGTGGTCGAGATCGGTCCGGGCCACGCCATGCTGCGCATGGCGGTGCGGCCGGAGATGTGCAACGGGCATCTCATCTGTCACGGTGGGATGATCTTCGCGCTCGCCGATTCGGCGTTCGCCTTCGCCTGCAACTCTTACAACACGGTCACGGTGGCGAACAACTGCGCGATCACGTTCACCGCCGCCGCGCACGTGGGCGATGTCCTGACGGCCGAGGCGGTTGAGCGGCACCGCAGCGGAAGGTCCGGGGTGTACGACGTGACCGTCACCGACCAGAGCAGAAGATTAGTCGCCGTCTTCCGCGGCCACTCCACCCAGATCAGGGGCGAACTGGTGTCGGGGCTGACACCAAACGCCCCAGACACCGGCGCGTCTTGAGTTGAGACGTCACTGAGCATTGGGGGGTGGTGCGAGGGCAACCGCCCCGCTCGGGCACCGGGACCGTCCTGCTCCGACGGTCCGAAGCCACCCCACCGCCGGCGAGACGCTCAGGGAGCATCCCCCGCGATCGCCGCGACGGCAACGAGACGCCCCCCCCGCACCGTGGTCACGGGCTCCAGGCCGACCGAGGCGAGCTCGGTGTGCCCGCTGGCGTCGCTGTATTCAACCGGACCTTCACGGAGCCGGAAGACCGTCACGTCCGCGCACGCCCCGGGACGGAGCGTCCCGATCTCCCCTTCCCATCCAATGGCGCTGGCGGGCCCGAGGGTCGTCGCCGCGACAACGTCGCGCAGGCTCATGCCCAGGTGGAGAAATTTGGCCATGGTGGTGGCCAGATCGCGAACCGGATGACGGAGGTTGAGCTCGTGGAGGTCGGTACTGATCGAATGCAGCGGCAGCCCGGCCGCCATGGCCAGCCGCGCGGTCGCGAAGGAAAAGCTCGAGAGGCCGTGGCCGATGTCGAACCGCACCCCGCGATCCGCCGCCGCCCGCACCGCCCGGATCGGGCGGCCCACGCGATCCAGGATCGAGCCGGGCCCTTTCCCGTGCCAGCAGTGGGTCACGATGTCCCCTTCCTCCAGATGATCCAGCACCTCGTCGATCACCGGAGGCCCCAGTCCGAGGTGGCACATCACCCGAGTACCGGAGAGCCTCGCCGCTTGGACCGCCAGCTCAACCGGCGTGATATCCATCACGCCGCAGTGGAGGTAGCTCGCCAACACCTTCACCCCGACGACTTCCCCGGGATGTCCCTCCACCGTGGCCACCGTCTGCGCCTGATCGAAGTGCTCCCACGCCCCGTGCACCGGGGACACCGTCAACCCCGGGAGCGAGACGTTGACGAAGGCCATCACCCGCGTCGCGGCGCGTTGGATGACGTAGGTCGAGAACGCGTCGTAGTTCCAGGCCCCGCATGAACCCGTGTCCACGACCGTGGTGACGCCCTTCGCCACACCCGCGTCGCGGTCGGGGTCGAGGCTTCCCCGGGTCAGCCGGTGCGCGACGTGGGCGTGCAGGTCGATCCACCCGGGGGAGACGAAACGTTGGGAGGCGTCCACGACCGTGCGGGACGCGCCCGGGACGTGCCCGACCGCGACGATCCGGTCCCCGCGGATCACGACGTCCGCGGGCCCGTTGAGATCCTGCGCCGGATCGATGACCCACCCTCCGCGGATCGCCAGGTCGTAGGGCTCCGCCGGGGCGGGCGTGGTCATGGATACAAGCGGTTGATCAACCGTGGAAACGGGATCGTCTCTCGAACGTGCTCGAGCCCGCAGATCCAGGCGACGGTCCGTTCGATCCCGATGCCGAACCCGCTGTGGGGAACCGAGCCGTAGCGCCGAAGGTCGAGATACCAGGCGTACTCCGCTCGCGGGAGTTTCGCCTCTCGGATCCGGGTCTCGAGCAGCTCGATGTCGTGGATCCGTTCCCCGCCCCCGATGATCTCGCCGTATCCCTCCGGGGCGATCAGGTCGGCCCCCAGCACCACCTCAGGACGCTCGGGATCGGGCTGCATGTAGAACGCCTTGCACTGCGCGGGGTACCGATGGACGAACACCGGCCGGTCGTGAAGCTGGCCGATCACGGTCTCCTCGTCCCCGCCGAAGTCCTCACCCCACCGAACGGGGTGCCCGCGAGCCGCCAGCGCCGCGACGGCCTCATCGTACGAGATGCGCGGGAACGGAGCGCGCACGCGGTCCAGCGGCGCCAGATCGCGCTCCAGGGTCAGCAACTCCGCCCGTCGGCGCTCCAGCACCCGCTGGACGATGAAGGCCACCATTCCCTCGGCCAGCGCGACGCAGCCGTCGAGGTCCAAAAACGCCGCCTCCGGCTCCACCATCCAGAACTCGGTGAGGTGCCGACGGGTCTTGCTCTTCTCCGCCCGAAACGTCGGTCCGAAACAGTAGACCCGCCCGAGGGCAGCGGCGGTCGCCTCGTTGTAGAGCTGGCCGCTCTGGGCGAGGTAGGCCGTGCGCTCAAAGTACGGGGTCTCGAACAGCGTCGTCGTCCCCTCGCAGGCCGATGGGGTGAGAATCGGCGTGTCCATCCTCACGTACCCCCGGTCGTCGAGGTAGTCGCAGATCGCCCGCTCCACCTCCGCCCGCACCCGCATGATCGCATGGGGTCGGGCGCTGCGAAGCCAGAGGTGGCGGTGGTCCATCAGAAACTCCACCCCATGC
Organism: bacterium; assembly: GCA_035307765.1. NCBI lineage: Bacteria > bacterium. The sequence goes on from DATGHU010000010.1 coordinate 19,245, forward strand.
TCCTTCGAAGTGATGGGGTACGGCTCGGCCCGCTGGACGACCGCGAGGCGGCGAAGGCTCAACTCGAACCCGCCGGGCGCGCGGCGGTCCTCGCGCACGACCCCGCCAACGGTGACCGAGGATTCCTGCGTGAGCGCGCCGACCGCTTCGAAAACCGGGGAAGGCAGTTCGTGCCGGACGGCAACCGCCTGCAGGATCCCCGTCCCGTCCCGGAGGACAAGGAAATGGATCGCCCCGCTGCTCCGGAGATGGTAGACCCACCCGTGGAGCTCGACCTCCTCGCCGACGTGCGTCCCCAACGCGTCGATCGTGGTGGTCATCATGCGCGCCGTACCCCATCGGTCATGGCTGCCCACCCTCCTTTTCCACGATCCACTCGAGGTCCACGAGGCTCGACTCGGCGAGCAGCGGTCTCGACGCCTCCACCCGGCCCTCCCGCACCACCAGGATGCGCTTGCGCCAACTCCCCGTGAACGGAATCATCACCTGCGATACCCCCGGGACTCGCCGGCGCCCGACCGTGAGCGATTGCGGCACCCCCAGCGTGACGACCACGAGATGCTCGTTCAGGCGGAGGTTCACGAGAAGCCGCGGTCCGTCCTGATACGGGGTCATGGGTCCCGCGTGCTGGAGCGCCTCCTGGACGAGCGCCAGCACCCGGGCCGCCTTTGCCGGGCCGAGGGTCTCCGGCCGTCGGGTCCGCAGCAACGCCACTCGCGCCGTTCGGGGGGTGAGCCCGCTGTCGTGGGGGACCACCGCCGGGACCGGCGGGCGAGGGATCGCCCCGACCTCACCGTGTGATGGGGAACCGCCGCAGGCGGCGGCCGCGAGCGCGGCGAGAGGGACCGCCCACCGCCATACCATGCGTCACTGGCTACGCCGGGCGGCTGGCCATCTCCTCTCGGCCGCGCCGGCGTACTTGCGGGTGTGGAGGGCGCGGCGTACAATGCCGCTGTGGTGACGCCCGCGCGGGTCGCGCTGATCTTCGATATGGACAACACGTTGATCGGCTCGCGGATCGACTTCCCGGCAATCCGACGATCGCTGATCGCGATGCTGCGGACGACGGGCGCGGTGGACGAATCCGACGAGGTCCTGATGCGCCGCGCGTTGGCGCAGCTCGTGGCGATAGGGGCCGCGCACGATCGCCATCACGGCACCGCGCTGGCCCGACGGATGTGGGAGATCATCGAAGCGCACGAAGCCGAGGGGCTGCGTGACGCCCTGCCGCTGGATGGCGCCGCCGAGGTCCTTGGGACCCTGCGCGCGCGCGGGTTCCGGATCGCGGTCCTCACGAACAACGGCCGGACCGGCGCCGTTGACGCCCTGCACGCCTCCGGCCTCGGCGGGCTGGCCGAAACCGTGATCGCCCGCGACGACGCCGGGGCGCTGAAACCTGCAGGGGACGGCGTCTGGGAAGCGGTACGCCGCCTCGGCTCCGTGGAGCGGTCCTATGTGATCGGGGATTCGTGGATCGACGGGGCCGCGGCCGCCGAGGCGGGCGCCCGGTTCATCGCCTATCGGCGCAGTGCGGAAGAACTCGGCGATCGGGGAATCCACCCCTGGTGCTGCGTCGCCCACCTCGGGGAACTGCTCGCGCTCGACTTCACCACGTAGCGACGGCCCGCCCGCACACCCCCACCACGCCGAAGGGGGCGCGCTCCGCGGCCGCCGGGCACCCTACCAAAAGTGTTTGAACTTCTTCGCGAACCGGCGCTCCATCGACTCCCTGTGCAGGTGGTAGACCGGACACTCCCGGGTGATGCAGACCTGCAGCGCGGTGTTGCAGTAGGCCTCCGGTACCTGCCAGCACTCGCGGTTCGTGAAGTACGTGAAGCAGACCCCTTTCCGCTCGGTGGCCTGCTCCGCGCGCACCCCATCGACCCCCAGGCCGGAGGAGGTCACCCGGTGGCGGGTCCGCCGGCGGCCGCGCTCCGGTCGCGGTCGCTTCAGCGCCGCCCCTGCGACGCTCGGAGGGGGGGGCGGCACCAACCGCGCGGCGGGGGGCGCCGAATCGGGCGCGGGGCGTGCGGGTGGTTCCACGGGCGCGGGCCTGAACGGCTGAGCGGGAGCGATCCGCGTCGGAATTGGAGGTCCGGAGACCGCCGCAGCAGCCGATGATGCGGCCGGTTCTACGCGAACGGGCGCCGGCCGCGTTCCGCCCTGATGGCCCGTCGGAGGCGCGGAGGAAGGCGGCGGCCCAGGTCGTTCGGGGACCGCGGCCGGGGCGAGTCCCCCCGCCGACGCCATCGCGGTTTCGACGATGCCGTCTCTCCCTACCGGCGCGTTTGGAGGGGCAGACGTCGAGGGCTGGATCGTGACGTCGTGGGCGCCGCCGCGGGCCTTGGCCGGCACGTCCTCGGCCTCGACCGGGGCGGGGGGGCGGCGGGGGATCTCCCGCCCCTCCAGATCGGCGAGTTCGCGCGAGGTGTCTTCGATGAACGATCTAAGTCCGCGCCGCAGCGCTTCCTGCTTTTTGTTCAAGCGCCATGACCTCCTTGGCGAGGTTCATGTACTCTTGCGCCCCGCGTGAGGTGCGCAGGTGCACAAACACCGGGACGCCCGCCATGCTGGACTCGACGAGCTTGATGTTGAAGTGGATGGCGCTGGCGAAGACCTTGTCGCCGAAGTACTCGCGGATGCCGTGGATGATCTCCTTGCTGATGGCCGTCCGGGCATCGTACATCGTCGGCACGACCCCGGCGATCTCAATCTGGTGGCCGACTTCCTCCCGTACGACCTTGAGGGTGCGGAGCAGTTGGCGCATCCCGAGCAGCGCGTAATAGTGCGTCTGGATCGGGATGATCACCTCCTCGCACGCCACGAGGGCGTTGAGGGTGAGCAGCCCCAACGACGGGGGGGTGTCGATGATGATGTACTCATACCGGTCTCGAATCGGGATGATCTTTTTCCGCAGCGACTTCTCGCGTCCGATGCGGGCCGACAGCTCCAATTCCGCGGCGGCCAGGTCGATCGAAGACGGGGCGACATCGAGGTTCGGCACGTTGGAGGGAACGACCACGCCCGCCAGGTCGACCGCCGAGCCGCCGTCGATGGGATCATCGACAAGCACATGATAGATCGTCCTGGTCAGCTGGCCGGGATCGACCCCGAGGCTCACCGTGGCGTTGGCTTGCGGGTCGAGGTCGATCAGGAGAACCCGCCGCTTGCTGACGGCAAGGCAGGCGGCGAGGTTCACCGCCGTGGTCGTCTTGCCGCACCCGCCCTTTTGGTTGACCAGGGCGATCAGGCGCGCCGTGGGCTTCGTTTCTTCGTCCACAGCTTCCCTCCCCACGACCAGGCCGCTGCGCGTATCCATGCGCAGCGCTATCCGTGCACGCCTGCACCATTGGCGCAGTTCGACCTTCCCTGCACTATTTCCTCCGCAGATCGCATCGGAGACGCGTCAGCGGGTCGAGGTCGATCCGTCCCCGACCCCGCCCGGTGCCGGCGGGGCGCCCTCGGACGTGAGGCGCCGCGCCAGCGCCAGCGCCTGCTCGCGCGTTTGGATCTCGCCGTCGAGTCGGGCGTTTTCGACGATGTGGAGCACCCGCCCCACGCCGGGCCCCGCGGGAAGCCCGAGGGCCAGGACGTCCGTCCCCGTGATCAGCGGCGGGGGAACCGGAGGCTCCCCCGCCAGGCGCTCCACGAACGCCCGAACCCACGCGTACGTCGAGAGGTCCCCGTGGCTCGCGGCGCAGTCGGCTCGGTGGAGCTCCAACAACTCCGGAAAGGCCTCGTCCGCCACGAGGCGCCGGAGCCGTGAGGGCCGCATCTGCATGACGTCTTTGAAGACCATGTGCCTTCCGACCAACGCGACGATCCGATCGGCGGCACGGCGGGGGAACCGGAGACGCTCCAGGGCGACGCGGGCGAGCGCGGCCCCGACCTCGTCGTGCCGGGAGAACCGGATCCGGTCGGCGTGCACCAGCGTGGAAGGCTTTCCGACATCGTGCAGCAGGGTGGCCATCGCCAACGTCGCCGATGGGGCCCGCAGCTGAGCCATGGCCAGCAGGGTGTGCGTGAACACATCCCCCTCGGGGTGGAACGCCGCCGGCTGCGGCACCCCGACCTCGTTGGCCACCTCGGGGAGGATGACGTCGAGCAGGCCGGTCTCGTGCAGCAGGCCGAGCGCCCGGCGGGAATCGGGCCCGGTCACGATCCGGATCAGCTCATCGCGAATCCGCTCGGGGCTCACGTCGGCGATCCCGCGCGCCAACCGCCGAAGCGCCGCCCCGGTCTCGGGGGCGATCTCAAAACCCAGTTCGACCGCCAGCCGCACGGCGCGGAGCAGGCGCAGCCGGTCCTCGGTGAATCGGGTGACCGGGTCACCGATTGTCCGGATCTGTCGGGCGGCCAGATCCCGGCGCCCGCCGACGTAATCGAGCACCTCGTCCGCTTCAGGGTCGTAGAGCAGGCCGTTGACCGTGAAGTCGCGCCGCGCCACGTCTTCCCGGGCGGTGGCATACCGGACCGAAGCGGGATGGCGGCCGTCGAGGTAGGGCCCTTCGGCGCGAAATGTCGCCACCTCGTACTCGCCATCGTCCTCGCGGACCCGGATCACGCCGAACGCCTCGCCGACGTCAACGGTGCGGTCGAAGAGCGCGCGCACCTGTTCGGGAGGGGCAGCGGTGGCGATGTCGTAGTCGGCCGGGTCGCGGCCCAGCAGGCGGTCGCGCACGCATCCGCCGGCGAGGTAGGTGTCAAACCCGGCGGCCTTCAGGCGCCGGACGATATCACGCGCGGTGTGGAAGCTGCCCATAGACGGTCGTGCCGGCCGCGGACGACCTCGCCCCGCGGCCGCGTCCGCCGTGCGCTCGAGGAGGTGCCGTGCCGATGTTCATGCCGCCGACTCCACGTCGCATCACGCCGCGGCGCTAGCCGGAGCTGTCGGTGGGTTGGCCGACGACGAGGGCGCGCAGATGCTCGAGGGCCTCCCGCTGCAAACGGGACACGTGCATCTGCGAGATGCCGAGCTGGCGGGCAATCTCGGCCTGCGAAATCCGGTCGAAAAACCGCAGGCGCACGATTTGCTGATGGCGCTCGGGCAGCTTGCGGAGGGCCCACTCCAGCGTGGCCCGATCCTCCAGACGTTCAAGGGAATGGTCCTCCCCGCCGACCATCTCGCTCAGAGGGACGCTGTGTTCTCCGCCCTCTTCCAGGGTCTCCGCGTCCAGGGAGGCGGGGGCGTAGGCGCGCCCGGCCTCGAGCGCCTCCAGCGCGACCTCGAACGCCACTCCCGTCTGGTCTGCCAGTTCGGTGATCGTCGGCGAACGGCCGAGGCGCTGGGAGAGTTCGTCGACCGCGCGCATCAGCGCATAGTTGACCTCCCGGAGCCGCCGCGGGACACGAATCGACCACAGCTTGTCCCGAAAATACCGCTTAATCTCGCCGACGATGGTCGGCGTGACGTAGGTGGTGAACTCGATGCCCCGGGTGAGATCGTACCGGTCGATCGCCTTGATCAGGCCGATTTGAGCCACCTGGATCAGGTCCTCCAGCGGCTCTCCGCGATCGCTGAACTTCCGCGCGAGATAGATCGCCAGGCTCTCGTGGCCGAGAATGAGCGCCTCGCGCGCCTCGGGATCTCCGGTCCGGCGAAGCCGCTGGAAAAGGGCGCGGACCTCCGACCGCGGGAGCGGACGTCGACCACGGGGACGCGCCGTCATTATCGCTGGCGACGCTTAACGAGCCGGAGCTCCGCCTTTCCCTGCGCGGTCCGACGCGAGTCGACTTTGTCGACCAGGCACTGCATCAGGAACACTCCGAGGCGACCCTCGTTCAGGGGCGCCCCATCGGGCCCCGGGGGGGGATCGAGCTCCACCCCGGGGCCATCGGTCTCGATCCGGATTTCCAGCGTCGCTCCTTCGAGGCCGAATCGGAGGGCGAGCGGGGATCCCGACGTCCCCGCAAGGATCAGCGCGTTGCACGCCTCGGAGATCGCGATCTTCAAATCCTCGATCTCGTCATAGGAGAACGACTGCCGCGCTGCCACGGTCGCCGCGGTCAACCTCGCGACGCTGACAAACTCGGGCTTCGCCGGGATCGTGACCCCGACCGCCTCCGCCGCCTGTCCCGTGCGCCTCCGCCCCGGCACCCTACCCCTCCGACCGTTCGGGGGCTTCGGGGGATTCCGGCGACCACCCCGGCACGGCGTCGCGCCCCTCGTCGTAGGCGCGCCGCAGGCGACCGGACTTCTCCTCGAATACGGTGCGGCCGCGGTGGATCGCTTCTTCCGCGGTACTCCGCGCCCGCGACGCGAACTCATCCGCGCGTTCGCGGACGCGCTCGGCGACCTCACCCGCCGTGGTGGCCACACGATCGGCCACCCGGTCCGCCTGCTCCCGGGCCCGGTCCCGCCACTCTTCGGACTGCTTGCGCAGCCGTTCGCGCGTCTTCTCCCCGGCCTCGGGGGCGAAGAGCAACCCGAGGGCGGCGCCGATTAACCCTCCGACGATCAATCCCGACAGAAAGTCCCTGGGCTCTTCCATCGCACATCCCTCCTTGGGCTTGCGCCCTGGTTCTGCGGTTACCGCCGGCTCCCGTCTCCGCTGGGGCGAAACCACTGCAGGCCCTCGCGGATCGCCGACAGCAGGCCGGCGGCGGTGGCCATCGGCGGGAGGATCACGTCCTGAGCGACTCGGCGGACGGTCTGCTGCATGTGCTCGAGGGTGCTGGCCCCCGATCCGATCACGGCACTGACGCGCTCAAGGTTCCGGACCACCTCACCCAAAATCTCCTGGTCGACCTTCGTCAGGATACGCCGCACGTCGATCACCATGCCGGGCAGCGCGCGCTGGACCAGCGTCAGGATCGCCTCGACGCGCGACACGACCCTCCAGAGCAGCGCCAGGAAGACGACAAACGCCACCACGGCGATGATGCAGGTGGCGGCAATGACGACCAGACTCACGGTGGCGACGGTGGACATCCATCCCCTCCCTCACCAACGGTATGGTTCCCGCATCCGACGCCGGACAGGACAGCAGCGCGGCCCGCCGGGCTCCGTTCCCCGACCGGGGTCCCACCGATCTCAACGTCGTGGATCACCCCACCGCCCAGCACCACGTCTCCATCATAGAACGCGATCGCCTGACCGGGGGCCGCGGCACGGGGCCACGTCTCAAACCGCACGGCGACCGCTCCGCCGAGCGCGGGGGCGATGACCGCCGGGAGATCGGCAGAGGCGTGCCGGATGCGGACCGTCGCGGCCCGCGGCGCGGCCAGCCCGGGCAGCGCGACCCAGTTGATGTCGCCGGCCAGCAACTCGGGACAGCGCACCGCCCCCGCATCGCCCACGATCACGGCGTTGCGGTCGGGATCGATTCGCACCACATACCAGGCGCTGTCGCCCGCGAGGCCGAGCCCGCGGCGCTGCCCGACCGTGTAGCGCGCCACTCCCCGATGCTCCCCGAGCCGCTGCCCCTCGAGGTCGTAAATCGGCCCCGGCCGCAGCGCCTGCGGTTCGAACCGTCCCACCACCGCCGCGTAGTCGCCTCCCGGCACGAAGCAGATCTCCTGGCTGTCGGGTTTCTCCGCGACGCCCAACCCCAGGCCGCGGGCGATCTCCCGGACGCGGGGTTTGGTGTACGTCCCCACCGGGAACCGGACGTGGACGAGCTGGGACTGTGTGAGCCCGGCCAGGACGTACGACTGGTCCTTGTGCCGATCCACCGCCCGGAGCAGGCGCACCCGGCCGTCCGGACCCCGATCGGTCCGCGCGTAGTGACCGGTGGCGAGATCGTCCATCCCGAGCGAACGCGTCCGGTGAAGCAGCAGGTCAAACTTGATCGCCTTGTTGCACGCGATGCAGGGGTTGGGTGTGCGACCGCGGGCGTACTCGGCGGTGAAGTAGCCGATGACCTCCCGCTCAAACTCTTCGCGAAGGTTGAGCACGTAGTGCCGAATGCCGAGGGCCCGCGCCGCCGCCCGCGCGTCGTCGATTGCCCCGATGCCGCAGCACCCGGAGCCCTCCGCGGTCCGCGGCACCCAGGTCGGCCAGAGGTTCATGGTGATCCCCACCACGTCGTGTCCCTCACCGACGAGCAGCGCCGCCGCCACCGCGCTGTCCACGCCGCCGCTCATCGCCACCGCCACCCGTGCCATCGACCCTTTGATCCTCCCTCTACGGGGCGTAGGGCTTCACGCCCGCCCACCAGGTCCGGAGCCGCTGGCGAATGCCGCGTTCCTGCCCCGCTTCGGTGGGTTCGTAGTACAGGCGATCCCGGACGTTGTCCGGCAGATACTGCTGCGCGACGAACCCGCCCGGCGAGTCGTGCGGGTACTGATACCCGGCACCGTGGCCCAACCGGGCCGCCCCCGGGTAGTGCGCGTCCCGCAGATGCCGGGGCACCGGATGCGCCTCCGTGTGTTCCACGTCGTGCCACGCCCGCGAGATCGCCATGAGCGTGGCGTTGCTCTTCGGCGCCGCGGCCAGATAGAGCGCCGCTTCGGCCATCGGAATCCGCGCCTCGGGGAGGCCCACGAACTCCACGGCGTGCGCCGCCGCAACGGCCACGACCAAGGCCTGGGGATCGGCCAGCCCGACGTCCTCCGCGGCGTGGACGACCATCCGACGCGCCACGAACCGGGGGTCTTCGCCCGCCGCCAGCATCCGGGCCAGCCAATAGACCGCGGCGTCGGGATCGGATCCGCGGATGCTCTTGATGAACGCCGAGATCATATCGTAGTGCGCGTCCCCGTCCCGATCGTAGAGCAGCGCCCGGCGCTGGCTCGCTTCTTCCGCGATCTCGCGCGTGATCCGCCTCACCCCATCCGCCGCTCGGGGCGCCGCCACGGCCGCCACCTCCAGGATGTTCAGCGCCACGCGGGCGTCCCCGTTCGCCACCCCCGCGATGAATCGGGCGCTCTCTCCCGACAGGTCGATCCGGTCGGGCCCGAGGCCGCGGGGGTCGGAGACGGCGCGCGACAGGATCTCGACGAGGTCCTCCGCGGTGAGGGGCTCCAGGACGAAGACCCGCGACCGCGAGACGAGCGTCGGCGTGACCTCGAAGAACGGATTCTCCGTCGTGGCCCCGATCAGCGTCACCGTGCCGTCCTCGACGCACGGGAGCAGCGCATCCTGCTGGAGCTTGTTGAACCGGTGGATCTCGTCGATGAACAAGATCGTCCGCGTCGCGTACAGCGCGCGCCGATCGCGCGCTTCCTCGATCAGCCGCCGCAGATCGGCGACCCCGGCCGTCACGGCGTTGATCGTCTCGAAATGCGCGCGGGTGGCCTGCGCGATGACATGGGCGATCGAGGTTTTTCCGGTCCCCGGCGGTCCGTACAGAATCACCGAGGTCAACGCGTCCTGCTCGATCGTGTGTCGCAGCAGGTGCCCGGCCCCAAGGAGGTGCGCCTGTCCCACCACCTCTTCCAAGCTCCGCGGCCGCATGCGCGCCGCGAGCGGAGCGTGCCGCGCGAGATCCCCAGCGGCGCTCTGCTTAAACAACTCCATGGCCTCATCATGCCCCCGGCGCCCAAACGTGTCAAGCTACGCCCGGGCCGCGACGACCCCCGGAGGTACCCCGGTGGTCCGTCGTGGAAAGTAGCCCAGGTCGATGTCGAACCGAAAGCGGAGGTGGTCGCATGGAGATCCAGCTCAGCGGCAGGCGGGCCCTCGTCACGGGGGGGAACTCGGGAATCGGGCGGGCGATGGTCGAGGCGCTCGCCGAGGCCGGCGCCCGGGTGGGGATCAACTATATCGCCCACCCCGAGGCCACCGACGCCCTGATCACCGAGATGAAGGCGCGGCGCTGGGAGGGCCTCCCCCTCCGCGCCGACGTCTCGGATGCCGCCCAGGTGGCCCAGATGTTCGGCGAGCTCGACCGGGCCTGGGGCGGGGTGGATATCCTCATCAACAACGCCGGCATGGACGGGGCACGCGCCACGGGGTGGGACAGCCAGCCCGACGTCTGGCGCCGGGTCCTGGACGTCAACCTCGTCGGCGCGTACCACTGCGCGCGAGAGGCCCTGCGGCGCATGATCCCGCAGGGGCGAGGGGCGATCCTGAACCTCACCTCGGTTCACGAGACGATACCCTGGAGCGGCTACAGCGCCTACACCGCGAGCAAGGCCGGGTTGAGCATGCTGACCAAAACGCTCGCACAGGAGGGAGCGCCGCGGGGCGTGCGCGTCCTGGCGCTCGCCCCCGGAGCGGTTCAGACCCCCATCAACCAGGACGTGTGGGGGGATCCGAAGAGCCTGGCCGACCTGTTGACGAAAATCCCGATGGGTCGGTTGGGCCAGCCGGAGGAACTCGCCCGCATCGCGGTGGTCCTCGTCTCAGACGTCGCGGCCTACTTGACCGGGACCACGGTGTTCGTCGACGGCGGGATGACCTTGTACCCGTCCTTCATCCACGGGGGGTAGGCGGCTGGTCGGGGCAGTGAGCCCGCCCTCCGGCGTGATCCTTGCCGTCGGGGGCCTCGAGCGCCGTGGGCAGCATCCACCGACGTCCGTGGCGCGCCAGCAGCACATCCGCCGCCTCCGGTCCCCAACTCCCGGCTGCATAGTTGGGGAAGGCGGAGGGCCGGGCCGCCTGCCAGGCCTCAAGGATCGGCATCACGACCGACCAGGCGGCCTCCACCTGGTCGTCGCGCATGAACAGCATCTGGTCACCGCGAATCACGTCGAGCAGCAAGGTTTCGTATGCCTCCGGCGGTGAGTCACGGAACGCCAGGCGGTACGAAAAGAGCATGTCCACCGGATCCAGGTGCATGTCGGGCCCGGGGTGCTTGGCCTGGAAGCGCACCAGGATCCCCTCGTCGGGTTGAATGCGCACGATCAGCCGGTTGGGCTCCCAATGCTCCAGGGCGCTGGGGGAGAACGCCTGGTGGGGCACGGGCCGAAACAGCATCGATACCTCCGACACCTTCGCCGGGAGGCGCTTGCCGGTCCGCACGTAGAAGGGTACCCCCTGCCACCGCCAGTTGTCCACCCAGAACTGCACGGCGGAGAACGTCTCGGTTCCCGACTCCGCCCCCACCCCGGGCTCGGCGCGATAGGCCGGCACCGGCATCCCCCCGACCTCCCCCGCCCCGTACTGGCCGCGCACCGCGTACCGCGCCGTCTCGCCGAGGGCGGTCGGGCGGATCGCGCGCAGCACGTCGACCTTCTTGCTGCGGATCTCGTCGGCGTCAAACCGGACCGGCGGCTCCATCGCGATGAGGCACAGCACCTGGAGGAGGTGGTTTTGGATCATGTCGCGCAGCGCTCCCGCGCCCTCGTAGTAGTTGCCCCGCTGCTCCACCCCCACGGTCTCGGCGACGGTGATCTGCACGTGATCGACGTAGCGGCGGTTCCACACCGGCTCGAAGAGGGCGTTGGCGAATCGGAAGGCGAGGATGTTCTGCACCGTCTCCTTCCCGAGATAGTGATCGATGCGGAAGATCTGGGATTCGCGAAACGTCTCGCCCAGGGTGAGGTTCAACGCCCGGGCCGACGCCAGGTCATGCCCGAAGGGCTTCTCGACGACGATCCGCGCGGTCCCGTCACGCGAGAGCCCGGCGGCGCCGAGCCCCCCGGCGATCGTCGCGACTACGTCGGGGGGCGTGGCCAGATAGAAGACCCGGACCGCGGGTCCGCCCCAATCTCGCTCCTGGGCCGCCAGCCGCTTGCCGAGCGCCGCGTAGGTCCGCCGATCTTCGAAGTCACCGGCGTGGAACGTCAGCCCGGCGGCAAATCGCTCCCACTCGGCTTGGGCGGGGCGCCCCCGCCGCGAGAACTGATCCACCCCTTGGCGCAGCCGGGCGCGGAATTCGTCGTCCCCCATCCGCTTCCGCCCGACGCCGATCAGGGCGAAGCGCTCGGGGAGTCGCCGGTCGAGGAGCATGTCGTAGAGCGCCGGCACCAGCTTGCGCCAGGTCAGGTCGCCCCCGCCGCCAAAAATCACCAAGATCGCTGGGTCGGGGCACAGCCCGACTCCCCGCTCGCCCGACTCAGCCATGGCTCCACTCGGTGTGGAAAACGCCCGGCGCATCGGCACGCTCGTAGGTGTGGGCGCCGAAGAAGTCGCGCTGTGCCTGGATCAGGTTCGCGGGCAGCCAGGCACTGCGGTAGCCGTCGAAATAGGCGAGCGATGCCGCCAGCGCGGGAACGGGGATCCCCACGCCGGCCCCCCGGCTGACGATCGTCCGCAGGTCCTGCTGGCGCATCATCACCTCCCGGGCGAGAGCGGGGTCGACGAGCAGGTTGGGCAAGTCGGGCCGCGCCCGGTAGGCCCCCCGGACCTTCTCGAGCAGGGCGGCGCGGATGATGCAGCCTCCTCGCCAGATCGCCGCCACCTCGCCGAGGGGAAGGCGGTACCCGTAGACGTCGGACGCCCGCCGGAGCAGGGCCATCCCCTGCGCGAAGGTGATGATCATCGCGGCGTAGAGCGCGTTTCGCAGGCTCGCCAGCGTCTCCGCGCGCTCCCCCAGTCCCGCCGGCCGTGGGCCGGCCAAGGCGCGGCTCGCCTCCACCCGCTCCGGCTCCAACCCGGAGAGCGCTCGGGCGGTGACCGCCGCATCGATCGTGGGGACCGGCGTCCCCAGCTCCATCGCGTTTTGCGATGTCCACATCCCGGTCCCCTTCTGCTTCGCCTCATCGAGGATCACGTCGACGAGTCGCTTCCCGGTGCGCGGGTCGACCTGCACGAAGATCCGCGCGCTGATCTCGATCAGGTAGCAGGCGAGTTCCGAACGGTTCCAGCCGTCGTACACCTCGCACAACTCGTCGTCCGAAAGACCCAACCCCCGCCTCATCAGATCGTAGCTCTCGGCGATCGCCTGCATCAACCCGTACTCGATCCCGTTGTGGACCATTTTCACGTAGTGCCCCGCCGACCCCGGGCCGAGATACGTCGCGCACGGCTCGCCGTCCACACGGGCGGCAACGGCCTCCACGACCGTCCGGATCCGCGCGTACGCGTCCGGGGAGCCGCCGGGCATCAGGCTGGGCCCGTGCCGCGCCCCCTGCTCCCCGCCGGACACGCCCATCCCCAGGAACCCAATCCGCCGCCCGCCCAGAGCGTGGGCACGGAGGTCCGTATCCTTGAACCACGAGTTGCCCGCGTCAACGAGCAGGTCTCCCGGGGCGAGATGGGGCAGCAGGGCCCCGATGACCGCATCGACGGGGGGCCCCGCCGGGACGAGCAGCAGCACCGCCCTGGGGGGGGCGAGCGTCGCCGTGAACTCTTCCACCGTGGTCGCCGCGGCGACCGCTCGGCCCTCGGCCTCGCGGCGCAACGAAGCGACCTGGGCCGGGTCCTTGTCGTAGCCGGCGACGGGAACACCGTGATCCGCCATATTCAGCAACAGGTTGCGGCCCATCACGCCGAGGCCGACCATCCCCACCTCGTACCGCCGTGCGTCCATTTTCCCTCCCGCTAGCCCGCGAGCGCCAGCCCCAACCCGGCGAGCGCCGCCCGCGTGGATGCATACCCAGTGTGGTGCACGCCGCGGATGCCGAACCGCCGGGCCGCCTCGAGGTGCGGCGACCGATCGTCGACGTAGGCGATTTGGGCCGCCGGTGTCTGGGCGACGTCCAGGGCGAGCCGAAAGATCTCCGGGTCCGGCTTGCGGAGATGGACGAAGCACGATGACAGAAAGGCATCGATGAACTCCCCGAGCCGGAACCTGGCGATGCGATACACGTTCAACTCGCGACCCTCGTTGTTGACCGCGATGACCCGCAGGCGGTGGGCCTCTTTGAGTCCGTGCATCAACGCGATCATGTCGGGAAACGGCTGGGATTGTTCGAACATGAGCGACTTGAATTCCTCGCGCGCTGCCTGGCGCCCCGTCTCGAGCCCCAGCCGGGCCAGGTAGTCGTCAAGACTCAACGTCCCCTCCTCGTAGGCGTCGACGGCGAGACGGTGGCGCGCCTCCATCTCCCCGGGGTCCAGCCCGAATCGATCCGCGGCGCGCTTGCGCATCCCCCCGTCCCAGCCGTTGGTGAGCAGGACCCCGCCGATGTCGAGAAACAGTCCCGTGATCGGCGCCGACGTCACCGCCTCAGGCCCGCCGCGGCGTCGGTGACGGCGTCCTCGAGCGCCCGCAGCGCGCTGTGCGCCTCGCCTCCCAGGTGGATGCGGATGACGCGGCGCCCGTGCTTGCGCAGTGCCTCCAGGTCCCCCTGCGCCTGAGCGCGCCTGAAGACGCCAAACGTGTACGGTGCCCCCGGCACGGGGGTGTCCTCCCGGTCGTCGGCCGTGAGTTGGATGAAGAGTCCGGTGTTGGGGCCGCCTTTGTGGTACTGCCCGGTGGAGTGGAGGAATCGGGGGCCGTACCCGAGGGTAGTGGCCAGGCGGGTCGCATCGCGCAGGCACCGGCGGATCGATCGCAGCGCCCGGTCGGCCACCGGCTCCTCCGTCAAGTAGGCCATCATCGCCACATAGTCACCCGGCCGCGCCTGGGCGAGAAACCGGCCAAGGGTCAGCGCGACGGTCTTCCCCACCGGCTGGCCGTAGACCCGGAGCGAGCCGTCGACGAGCGCGGGCGCCTCCTCGGGCAACCGGCCGTCCTTGCGGACGACGTCGAGCAGGCGGTTGGTGTTGTCCTTGCTTTCCTGCACGTTGGGTTGATCGAAGGCGTTGATGCCCAGGATCGCGCCGGCGGTCGCGGTCGCGATCTCCCAGCGGAAAAACTCCTGGCCCAGATCGAGCGGACCGTCCAACAAAATGGTCACCACGGGATGCCCGGCCCGGCGCAGCGCATCGGCGCCTCGCCCAACCGCCCCCCCGTCGAGGCGGACGTGCGCGAACACCCGATCCTCCCCGTACACCGCCGGATCTCCCAGCGGCTCGTCCGCCACCGGCAGGAGGCCGGTCCCGGCCTTGCCCGTGCTTTCGGCCATGAGCTGCTCGAGCCACATCCCGAGCGCGGCGATCGGCTCGTCGACGAGCAGGGTGACCTTGTCCCGCCCGTGCCGGGCGAGTTCGCCCAAGGCCGCCCCGAGCGCCACCCCGGGATTCTCACGGGAGGAAACGCACGACGCGCAGGCATGCGCCATGTGCAGCGCCCGGTCGAGCACCCCGGCGACATCGACCCCCATCAGTGCGGCCGGCACCAGGCCGAAGTACGACAGCGCTGAGTACCGGCCGCCGATATCGGGGAAGTTGAGGAACACCCGTCGGTACCGGCGCCGCTGCCCCTCCGCCGCCAATGGCGTCTGGGGATCGGTGATGGCGGCGAAGTTCTCCCCGGCCCGATCCCCCTTCAGCGTCCGGAGCTTCGCGTAAAAGTACTCGCCGAACGCCGCCGGCTCGGCCGTGGTCCCCGATTTGCTCGCGACGATGAACAGGGTTTCGGCCAAGGGCGCCGCACGCTCCACGGCGAGGATCGTCGCCGGGTCCGTGGTGTCGAGCACGGTCAGCGGAAGGGCACCTTTCCCCGTCGGCAGCGTCCGCTGAAGCACGAGGGGGGCGAGGCTGCTGCCCCCCATGCCCATGTGCACCACGCGGCGGATCCCGGCGGCGCGCGCCTCCGCGGCGAACCTCCCGAGGGCGTCGAGGGCCTCTTCCATCTTGTCGGCCACGTGCAGCCAGCCGAGCGCCCCGCGGATGCCCGCCGCGACCTGCGGGTCGGACGTCCAGAGGCCGGGATCCCCCCGCCAGAGGCGCGCGGCAAACGCGTCCCGGTCGAGGCGCTCGAGCCCGGCCTCGACCAGCGGTGCCGCGGTGCCGAGATCCAGGCGCTGCCGGTCGACTCGGTCGTCCACCGCCGTGCGGCGTCGCTCCTCCAAGGTGGCCTCGAGGTGATCGAGGGCGGCGTTGAACTTTTCCACCCCCTCCCGCTCGAGTTGCGCGGTCACCGCTCCGAGATCGATCCCCACCTCGCCGAGGCGGGCCAGGACTCGGCGGGCGTCGTCCGGGCGCTCCCCCAACCGGGCCGCCGGTCGACCGTGATCCCGGTAGGCGTGAATCGTCTCGAGCGGGAGGGTATTGACGGTCTCCGCGCCGATCAGCGCCTCGACGTACATCACGTCCGGGTACGCGGGGTTCTTGGTGCTCGTGCTCGCCCACAACAGACGCTGCGGCCGGCCCCCGCGGGCGGCGATCGCCCGAAACCGCTCGCCCCGTCCGACGTCCGTGTACATCTGGTAGGCGACCTTGGCGCTGGCGATCGCCACCTGACCGCGAAGAAGCTTCGCGACTTCCCCTTTGGCCCCTCCGGCCTGGATCAGCCCCTCCAGCACGGGATCGACGAGCACATCGATACGGCTGAGGAAGAAGCTGGCGACCGAGGCGATCCGGTCGATGGGCTGGCCGGCCGCCACCCTGGCGTCGAGCCCGGCGAGGTAGGCCTCGGCGGCGTCCCGGTAGCGGTCGATGGCGAAGAGCAGGGTGACATTGACGTTGATCCCGCCGCGGGTCAGCTCCCGGATCGCCGGGATCCCTTCCGGCGTGGCGGGGACCTTGATCATCACGTTGGGGCGGGCGAGCGCGGCCCAAAACCGGCGCCCCTCGGCCACCGTCCCCGCGGTGTCGCGAGCCAAGTGGGGGGACACCTCGAGGCTGACAAACCCGTCGCCCCCCCCGGTCTCCTCGTAGACGGGGCGGAAGAGATCCGCCGCCCGCTGCACGTCCTCAATAGCCAGCGCCTCGTAGATCTGGTGCGCCGCCAGGCCTCGCCGGGCGAGGGCGCGGACCGCGTCATCATAGTCGTGGCTTCCGGCGATCGCCTTTTCGAAAATCGAGGGGTTGGCGGTCACGCCTCGCAGCCCGTCTTCCTCGATCAACTGCCGGAGTTCACCGGATTCGATCATCCCGCGACGCAGCAGGTCGAGCCAGACGCTCTGTCCGAACGCCTGAAGTTGGAGCAGCGGGTTGGTGGGCATCGCGAATCTCCTCCCCGGGGTCAACCGTCGCCCCGGCCCATCTTCTCCAAAACCTCCTTGATCACCACGGCCTGATTGTGGACGGGGTCGCGCGCTCCGTAGACGAGGGTGAGCGTTCCGCGCCGGGCCCGCCCCGCCAAATCCGCGAGCAGGGCGCGCTTCGCCACCAGCTCCCTGCCGTATCGCGTGCGGAACCCCGCCCATTTCGCCGGGTCGTGGCCGAACCACTTGCGCAGCCCGGTGCTTGGTCCCAGTTCCCCCAGCCAGGCATCGATCTTGAGCGTCGCCTTCGACACCCCCCGCGGCCAGACGCGATCGACGAGCACGCGGGCGCCGTCGGTGCGCGACGGTCGTTCGTAGGCCCGCTTCAGGAACACCCTCACCTCCCTCGTGCCGGCGCCCTCGGGCCGGGCCGATCCGAGGGGCCGGATGCGCCGCGGGCGCTTGGGGAGCGGGGTCCCGGACGTCGCGGGTGAGCGTCGTCCCCCGGTCGCGCGCGTCACGAAGCCCGCCGTTACTCCTCCCTGACCGGGGCGGCGAGAGCGTCCGCCACCACGGAGCGCGGCCATCGTGTTGACCCCGCGGACGCCCCTCGGCCGGCGATGTTGACCGCGGTGTGGTGACCGACCCCGGCGGCCTCGCCCCCCGCTCCGGCCGCGCGCGTCACGTCGCGTCCCCCGCGTAGATCTGCATGATCGTGCGCAGGAACCGGAGGGCCGCCGGCCGCGGGCGCTGGAACGAGTTGCGGCCGATGATCGAGCCGAACCCCCCACCCGCGCGGATCGCCCGCACCTCGTCGAACATCATCTCGTCCTCTTCCCGTGGCCCGCCGGAGAAGATGACGATGCGTCGTCCCGAGAACGTCGCCTGCACCACGTGCCGGACGCGGTCGGCAGGGGTGTCGATCGGAATCGCGTTCTGCGCGTAGACCGCGCGGGCCTGGGGCTCCTCGATATGGGCGGTCGGCAGCTTCACCTTGATGAGATGGGCGCCCAGTTGTGCGGCGATGTGGGCGGCGTAGGCGATCACGTCCACGGCGGTCTCTCCCTCTCGGCTGAGCCCCGAGCCCCTCGGGTACGACCAGACGACGACCGCGAGCCCCGCCG
The DNA here is from genome assembly GCA_035307765.1 of bacterium. Taxonomy (NCBI): domain Bacteria; species bacterium. The sequence goes on from DATGHU010000010.1 coordinate 37,172, forward strand.
CCTTCGCCTCCTCGGCCACCTCACGGAGCTGCTGGTACATCGCCCGGCTCCTGGCCGATCCCGGGTAGATCGTAAATCCAACGGCGCAGCAACCGAGGCGCAGCGCGTCGCGGACGCTGGCGGTCAGCGCGGGCGCGGGGTCGCGTTCCTCGGTCAGGAGATCGTGGTTGTTCAGCTTGAGGATCAGCGGGATCTCGCCCGCGAACTCGGCCGCCCCGGCCTCGATGAACCCGAGCGGAGCGGCAAACGCGTTGCACCCGGCTTCGATCGCCAGGGCGAAATGGTAGCGCGGATCGTAGCCGGGAGGGTTCGGGGCGAAGCTCCGGGCGGGTCCGTGCTCAAACCCCTGATCCACGGGGAGGATGACGAGCCGTCCCGTCCCCCCCAACACGCCGTGGGTCAGGAGTCGTGCGAGGTTTGCGAGCGTCCCGGGGTTGTCGCTCCGATACCACCCCAGGATCTCCCGTACTCGGGTCGGGTGCTGCATCGGGCTCCCCTCCCTCCTGGCGCGGCGGAATGGCCGCGGACTCTCCGACAATCGTCAAAGAACAACGCTCGGTCCCGCGGCGGGAATTCCGCGCCTTCCTCCTCAGCGCGCGGTCCGCGATTTGAGGAACGCGATCAGCGCATCGAGTTGCTCCGGGGTGAGGTTTCCGGCGAACGCCGGCATATTGGTCCCCCCGTTGAGGATCCGCCAGGTCAGTTCCTCCGGCGTCAGCCGATCGCCGACCGTGGTGAGGTCCGGCCCCCGCGTGCCGCCGTACCCCGCGATCGTATGGCAGTACTCGCACCCCTTGTCGTAGAACAGCCGCCCTCCCCACGCAACGGGTTGGGCCGTCGTCCCGACGATCCGCGCCGGGATCGGTCCGGCGGAGAACACCGGGGACCAGGGCGACCTCGCCCCGGCAATCCACAGGGTGCCGATCATGAGGCAGGTCAGGAACACGAATCCAATCGCCCATGGGCGGCGGGCGGGGCTGCGCTCCCCGCGGTTGGAGACGGCGGGCACGAGCAACAGCACGGCCAACGCCACCAGCGGCGCCAGGACCATCACGGGGGTCTCGATCGCCGGCGGGAGCAGCGCCAGCAACCCGAAGTACCACAGCAGGTACCAATCGGGCCGGGGGTCCGCTTGGATGATCGTCGGGTCCGGCGGGTTGCCGAGTTCCGGGGGGCCCAACACGACCGCCGCAAAAGCGATCGCGGCGATGACGCCGACCCCGAAGAGGAGGTCCCGCCACGCCGCATCCGGCCAGAACGGCCGCCCCTCGCGGCTGAGCAACGCCCGGTACCAGGCCCGATACGTCCGCGGATCGAGGACCCGCCCGGCGCGGGGGGGCTCCGAGATGCCGTGGCGCAGCACCAACCAGAGGTGCACGCCGATGAACACAAAGATCACCGCCGGGATGAAGAACACGTGGAAGGCGAAAAACCGGCTGAGCGTCTGCCCGCCCCAGGTGTCCCCGGCCAGCAGGAACCGCGCCAGGGCCGGGCCGATCAGCGGGATCCGCCCCGTCTGCTCGGCGGCGACGGCAATCGACCACACCGCGGTCTGATCCCACCGCAGCAGCTGACCGGTAAACGCGATGATGATCGTCACCACAAACAGGACCACGCCCGTGAGCCAGTTCGCCTCTCGTGGAAACTTGTAGGCCCCCATCAAAAAGGTGCGCGCCATGTGGACGCCGATCAGCAGGACCATCGCCGAGGCGCCAAAGTAGTGCATCCCGCGCAGAAGCCTCCCGAACGGCGCCTGATGGGTGATGAACTGCAGCGTATCGTAGGCGTTCGCCGTCGAGGGAATGTAGGCCAGCGCCAGCGCGATCCCGGTCGCCACCTGCACGAGGAACGCGAAGAGCGTCGCGCTGCCAAAGATGTAGTACCAGCGGGCGTCGGGCGGCACCGGGTGTTTGAGCACGGGACCGAGGATGTCCGACACCCCTATCCGATCGTCGAACGCGCGCCAGGCGCGCTTCAGCACTCCCATCCGCATCACGTCGTGATCGGAATCGGGCTCGTCTGGATCTCGACCTGTCCGTTGCGCACCCGCACCGGGTACTGCGACAGCGGCTTCGGTGGGGGGCCGGCGGCGACCGTGCCGTCCTTGTAGTACACGCCGCCGTGACACGGGCACATGAACAGGTCGGCACCGGGAAGCCACCGCACCGGGCACCCCAGGTGGGTGCAGTGCACCGAAAATGCGACGAAGTGGTCCTCCGACTCCCGCCGCAGCCACGCCGCGGTCTGCGCGACGATCCCCGCCCACGGCAGCGGCGAGGAATCGGGAAAGTCGACCTTGACCGTCTCTCCGATTCGGAACCCGTCCGCCGCGCCGACCGGCCGCCACACCTGAACCTGCCGCTCGAACAGCGGCGCGAGCAGGAACCCGACGATCGGCACGGCGACGATCGCGGCGCCGAGCGCGCCGAGGGCCACGCTCACCCGGGTCAGGGCCTCGCGCCGGCCCGGGGGCGCGGCCGACTCCGCCGGTGGGGAGGCGGGACGGTTACCGTTCACGGCGCAGCTCCCCGATCCATCCGAGTGCGGCCACGCCCAGGAGGACCGCCCCGGCGCCAGCGACCAGGTACGCGGTGACGACACCCCAGAGGAGCAGGACGATCCCCAGCGCCGCCCAGATCGGCACCAGCGTCCGGCTGGGGAGCCGTTCCGGCTTCGCCGCGGTCCACCCCTCGCGCCCCGGCGGCGCCGGGGAGGGGGCGCCCTGCGGGAGCCCCCCGCGCACGGTGCGATCATCCGCCATGGTCACCCCTCCGCCGTTGCGGTCATCCGACCAGCGCCCAGAGATAGATCAGGCCGTAGATCACGATCCAAACCGCATCGACGAAGTGCCAGTAGAGGGTCACCACTTCCACCCCCGCGGATCTCGGCCCGGGGAACTGCCCGACGGCCGCCAGGGTGAACAATACGGCAAGCAGGATCAACCCGACGAGGACATGCAGCCCGTGAAAGCCGGTCAGCGTGAAGAACGTCGTCCCGAACAGGTCCCGGCTCACCGTCACGTTCGCGTGGACGAGCGCGAGCCACTCCCGCCCCTGACCGACCAGGAACAAGGCGCCGAGGGCGATCGTCACGGCCAGCCACCCGGCGAGGGCGGCGGGACGGCGGCGTTCCAGGCTCTTTCCCCCCCAGTAGAGCGTCACGCTGCTCCCGATCAGGCACAGCGTGTTCACGGCGGCGCGACCCGGCGCGAGCACGCGCGCCGCCACGACGCCCGTGTGCGCCGCCGCGTGGTAGTACACGTAGGCCAGGATCAGCATCAGGAAGAACACGCCCTCGGTCCCAATGAAGAGCAGCATCCCGAGTCGGGGGGCGGGGATCGCCGTGCGGCCGGCCGCTCGCTGCGACCCGCCTCCCCGGGCCGGGGCCGCTCGGTCGGGATGCTCCAGGTCCCACAACGGACGTCGGCCCCGCACCGGCGGCACCAGATCGAAGTTGTGCTCGGGGGGCGGTGACGGTGTTGCCCACTCCAAGGTCCAGGCGTGCCACGGATTCTCGCCGGCGGGCCGCCCGGATCGCAGGCTGGCGGCGACGTTCCAGAGGAACACCAGCACCGAGAACGCCAGGAGATAGGCCCCGACCGTCGAGATCATGTTGAACGTTCCCCAGTACGGGAGCGCGGGGTACGTGAACACCCGCCGGGGCATCCCCATCAACCCCAGGAGGTGCTGGATCATGAAGGTCACGTTGAACCCCACAAACGTCAGCCAGAAGTGCCACTTTCCCCACGACTCCCACAGCATCCGACCGGTCATCTTCGGAAACCAGTAGTACACTCCCGCGAACATCGCGAACGCGGTGCCGCCAAAGAGCACGTAGTGCATGTGGGCCACCACGTAGTAGGTGTCCTCGACCTGCCAATCGATCGGCACGGCGGTGAAGCTCACGCCGGTGATCCCCCCGATCGTGAACATGGCGAGGAAGGCCAGTGCAAACAACATCGCGGTCGTCAACCGAATCGCCCCGCCCCACATCGTCGCGCACCAGTTCAGCACTTTGATCCCCGTCGGGATCGCGATCAGCATGCTGGCCACGGCGAAAAAGAGGTCGGCCGACCGCCCCAGTCCCACCGCGAACATGTGGTGCGCCCACACCGTCAGGCTGAGAAACGCGATCGCCGCGGTCGAGGCGGCCACGAACTCGTAGCCGTAGATGGACTTGCGCGAGAAGACGGGGATGACTTCGGAAATGATCCCGAAGGCGGGGAGGACCATGATGTAGACCTCGGGGTGGCCGAACGCCCAAAAGTAGTGCTGCCAGAGGACCGCCGATCCTCCCGTTTGGGGGGCGAAGAAGTGTGCGTTGAGCAGCCGATCGATCAGGAGCATCACGAGCGACGCGTTCAGCACCGGCAGGGCGCACAGGATCAGGATGGAGTTGACGAGCACCATCCATGTGAACAGCGGCAGCCGGGTCATGGACATGCCGGGGGCGCGGAGCGTCAGGATCGTGACGATGAGGTTGATCGAGGCGGCAACGGTGCCGATGCCGGTCGCCAGCAACCCCAGCGCCCAGTAGTCCACCCCCGTCGTCGTCGCGTAGGGTTTCTCGCTGAGCGGTGCGTAGCTGAACCACCCGGCGTCGGGAGCCCCTCCCGCCAGGAAACTGTAGTAGAGCAGCAGCCCGCCGAACACCAGCAGCCAGAGGCTCAGCGCGTTCATGCGCGGGTAGGCGATGTCGCGCGCGCCGATCTGGAGCGGGACGAGATACGTCGCCAGCCCGATCAGCATCGGCATCACCACGAGGAAGATCATCGTGGTCCCGTGCATGGTGAAGAGTTGATTGTACGCCTGCGGGCCGAGCATCGTGTTGTTGGGGACGGCGAGCTGGGTGCGAATCAAGAGCGCTTCGATGCCGCCGACGACGAAGAACACGAACGTGCTGATCAAATACATGATGCCGATCTGCTTGTGATCGAGGGAGGCGATCCACCGGTAGAGCCCCGCGCCCTCCGCCGCCGCGGGAGGAGAAACCGCGCCCGCAAAGGCCGCGGAGCCTTCGCTCATCTCAGGGTCTCCAGGTAGGCGACCAGCGCCCGCACGTCGGCGGCGCTGAGGTGGAAATTGGGCATCAGGCTCCCGGACTTGACCGACTGCGGATCGGCGAGCCACCGGGCCAGGTCGGCGGGGGTGTTTTCCAGCAGCCCCGCGGCCAGCGTCTGGCGGCTGGCGACGTGGCTGAGATCGGGGCCGATCCCGGTCCCGTGGCAGCGGCCGCAGGTGTCTTCTTGGTAGAGCTGCACGCCCACGGCCGCCTCCGGACCCGGCGGGGGCGGCGGGGGTTGGCGCTGCTGCTGCACCCAAGCCGCGAACGCCGCGGCCGGTTCGGCGATCACCCGAATTCGCATCCAGGCGTGCTGGGCGCCGCAAAACTCGGCGCAGGCGCCCAGGTACACGCCGGGCCTATCGGCCTGGAGCCAGATGTCGGTGGGATAGCCCGGGGTGAGGTCCATTTTGCGCGCGAGTTGCGGGATCCAAAAATCGTGGATGACGTCGGCCGAGATGAGGTGGACGAGCACCGCCCGATCGGTCGGGATGTGGATCTCGTTCGCGGTCACGATCCCCTGACCGGGGTAGCTCACCTCCCACCACCACTGGTGCCCGGTGACCACGAGATCCGGGATGCGCCGTCCGGCCGGCGGATCGACGATCCGCATCGTGATGACCGTCGCCACGAAGATCGCGAGGAGCAGGATGCCGGCGCCGACGACCCAGGCGATCTCCGCCCTCGGCGACGCGGGACCCTGTCGCGGTTCCGCACGCCCCGGGCGGTCGCGAAACCGGACGACCGCCACGACGATCAGCCCGGCGATGAGCAAGAACACGGCGCCTCCAAGCGCCAGCACGAAGACGAACAGGTTCCAGGTCGCCTGAGCCTGGGGAGACGCGGGGTTCGGGAGGGGACCGATCGGCACCGGCGGACCTTTCCATGCGCGCACGGGCACCGCGCTAGCCTTTGTTTCGATGCGCGGTCCCGCCTCCCTTTTATGTCAAAGTGGCTGTCGAATAAGACATGGCAAGAGGTGCCACTTTCGGGGAGAAGATCATGCCTCCCTTGCGGCTTGACCGCCTGAGAGAGACTATCTCTCCCCGGGACCGCCGGGGACGCCCGAAGAGGTATAGACTCGGATCGGGTGTGAACTAGGGGTGGAACGTCATGAGGGGGCCCGACCGATGCCGCCGGATGTGGGATTCCATTGGGACATGCTCAACGACTTCGACCGCAACGCCGCGTACCGGACGGCGATCGCCCGCACGGTCCCCGGTCGAACCGTTTACGATCTTGGCGCGGGCATCGGCCCGATGTCGTATTATGCCCTCGCCGCCGGCGCGCGGCGCGTCTACGGGTTTGAGATCGACCGCACCATCTACCCGTACCTGAAGCGTCTCCGCAGGACGTTCCCGAACTTCGTACCGCTGCCGCGAAGCGTGCTCCGTGGCCGCCTGCCGGCGGACCCGCCGGAGGTGATCGTCTGTGAGATGTGGTCGTCATGGCTGACCGCGTGGCCGATGGTCGCCGCGCTCGCCAGGGTGCTCCGCCGATCCCCGCGGGCGGCGGTGATCCCGGCGCGCGCGCATCACATCGTGCAGCTCGTCCGGATGGGCCACCGTTCCGGACTCCCCACGCAGGTTGCCCCCGGGTCCACCGCCTCCTCGTTCGGCGAGCCGTGGGCCACCGCGGAAATGTCGCTGCCGGTCCTCGCCTGCGTCACGGACTTCCAGAGGAAGATCGACCCGGTCAATCGCACGGTCTCGCTGACCCCGCTGGCCACGGGGGTCGCGAACGCGGTCCGGCTGTACAGCTACGAGGAGGTGTCGGACGGACGGATTCTGCCGCGGCTCGGGACCCGGGGGGACGAGCTGCTGCACTGGATCGTGCCGACGCGGGTAGAGCGCGGCCGCCGCGTGCGGCTCAGGATCCGGCACCGTTGGGATGAAGGACTTTGGGTCGGGGTGGAGCGGCCGCGGTGAACCATTCGGGCTCCCGCGGTGCCGCGGCCCGCAGCTCCCGAACCCGAGGCATCAAGTGGGTGCCCTCCCGAGTGGTTCCGGCTATCCCCCTCTGTCGGCCTCCGCGGCCGCAGAGCCAACCGGGGCTGTGCCGTCCCCGTCCGGAGTCCGGGCTCCCAATGTGGACCTGTTGGATCGGAGCTACAAGGCTCGCGCGCACCGCCGGAGCCGCTTCGATGATAGCATCACGCCGGGGGCATCTTCAACCGGATGTGCGCCTCGTCCAGCGCCTCCACCTCGACCGGTGACGGCGCCCCGGTCATCAGATCCGCCGCGCTCTGGGTCTTGGGGAAGGCGATCACCTCGCGGATCGTTTCCTGGCCGGCGAGCAGCATCACGATCCGATCGAGCCCCACCGCGATCCCGCCGTGCGGGGGCGCTCCATACTGAAACGCATCCAGCAGAAACCCGAAGCGCTCCCGCGCCGCCGCGTCGGAAATCCCCAGGACTTGAAACAGCCGGGCCTGGAGTTCCTGTCGGTGGATCCGAATGCTTCCCCCGCCGAGCTCCACCCCGTTCAGCACCAGATCGTAGGCTTTGGCCCGCGCACGGAGCGGATCGCGGTCCAGCAGCGGCAGATCCTCGTCCAGCGGCGCCGTGAACGGGTGGTGCACCGCGACCAAACGGTCGGCGTCCTGCCCGTGCTCCAGCAACGGGAACTCCACCACCCACACAAACGCCAGTCGGTCGGTCAAGAGCCCCAACCGCCGGCCGAGCTCGAGCCGCAGCCGCCCCAAGGCCAGGCTCGCCTGGCGGGGAGCGTCGGCCACGAGCAGCAGGAGATCCCCGGGCGTCGCCGCCAGCCGTTCGCGGAGCGCCGCCAACTGTGACGGGTCGAGGAAACGTGCCACCGGCCCCCGGGCCCCTTCCCCATCCAGGTGGACGGGAACGAGCCCCGGCGCGCCGGCGCCCTTCGCCACCTCTTCCAATTGCTGTACTTCCCGCCGGCTGTAGCCGGCCGCTCCCGGCACGCGGATCCCCCGGACCGCCCCGCCTGCGCCGACCGCCCTGGCGAAGACCTGAAATTCGCTGTGGCGGAAGAGATCGGAGCAATCGACGATCTCCATGCCGAATCGAACGTCCGGCTTGTCGCTCCCGTATCGATCCATCGCCTCGGCGTAGGTCATCCGGGGAAACGGGTGCCGGACATCGACGTCGACCGCGTCCCGCACCGCCGCCGCAACCACCGCCTCGGCGAGTTGGATCACATCATCGACCCCGACAAACGACATCTCGATGTCGATCTGGGTGAACTCCGGCTGGCGGTCGGCGCGGCCGTCTTCGTCGCGGAAGCACCGCACGATCTGAAAGTACCGCTCCACCCCGGCGACCATCAGCAGCTGCTTGAAGATTTGCGGGGATTGGGGGAGCACGTAAAATTTGCCCGGGTGCAGGCGGCTGGGCACGAGAAAATCCCGCGCCCCCTCCGGGGTGCTCTTGATCAGCATCGGCGTCTCGATCTCCAGGAATCCCTCCGCGCTGAGATGATCGCGCACGGCCTTTGCCAGGCGGTGGCGGAGCGCCAGATGCCGGTACATCGCCGGCCGCCGCAGATCGAGGTACCGGTACTTTAGGCGGACGGATTCGTCGACCCCGACCGCGTCGGCGATCGGAAAGGGCGGCGTCTCCGCCATGTTGAGCACGCGGAGATCGCGGACCCGCACCTCCACCTCACCGGTGGCGAGTTTGGGGTTGGCGGTCCCGGCGGGGCGGTCGCCCACGATCCCCCGCACGGCGAGCACGTACTCGCTGCGGACCTGGGCGGCCACCGCGGCGGCCTCCGGGGCCTCCTGGGGGTTGCAGACGACCTGCGTGATCCCCTCGCGATCGCGGAGGTCGATAAAGATCAGCCCGCCGAGGTCGCGCCGGGTCTGCACCCATCCCATCAGCGTGACCAGCCGGCCCACATCGGCCCGGCGGAGACCGCCGTTGGTGTGGGTCCGCCGCCAGTCGCCGAGCTCGTGACTCATCCGGATCCCTTTCCGACCACCCGGGCCCGCACCCGCGCCGCCAGCACCTCGGACAGCGCCTCCAGCGCGACCTCGTCTTGGGCCCCCGTTCCCATCTCGCGGACGCCAGCCACCCCCCGCCGGAGCTCCTCCTCCCCCAGCACCACGGCGAAGGTCGCCTCCAGACGGTCCGCCTGTTTCATCTGGGCCCGCAGCCCGCGCGCCATCACATCGGTGTCCACGGCGAGGCCGCTCGCACGGAGCCGATCCGCCAGCGCGAGCGCGCGCGCCGTCTCCGCGCCGGCCGTGGCGATGTAGGCGTCCACCGGGGGTGGCTCCGCGGGGAGGCCCCGTTCCTCGTCGAGCGCGAGCAGCAGTCGTTCGACCCCCAACCCGAACCCGACGCCCGGGGTGGGCGGCCCGCCGAGCTGTTCGGCAAGCCCGTCGTACCGCCCGCCCCCGAAGACGGCACTCTGCGCCCCCAGCCTGCCCGAGTAGACCTCGGCCGCGGTCCGGGTGTAGTAGTCGAGCCCTCGAACGATGCGCGCATCGAGCGCGTAGCGGATCCCGATCGCTCCCAGGTGCGCCTGCACCCCCTCAAAGTGAACCCGGCAGTCGTTGCAGAGGTACGAGAGGATCGGCGGAGCGCCGCGGACGATCTGCTCGTCCCGCTTGCAATCCAGGAGGCGCAGCGGATTGGTTTCGAAGCGCCGCTGACAATCCTCGCACATCTCGGCGAGGTGCGGGCGAAAGTAGTCCCTCAGCACCTGGACGTAATGGGGCCGACACACGGCGTCTCCGACGCTGTTGAGATGGACCTCGACGTCCGCCACCCCAAACGACTCCACCAGGCGCACGCCGAGGCTCAACACTTCCGCGTCCGCGGCGGGGTCGGAACTCCCGAGCACCTCAGCGCCGAACTGCGTGTGCTGCCGGTACCGCCCCGCCTGCGGCCGATCGTAGCGGAAGATCGGGCAGATGTAGTAGACCTTAACGGGCAACCCGGCGGCGCCGAGGTTGTGCTCAAGAAACGCCCGCATCACCGGCGCGGTGCCCTCCGCGCGGAGGGCCAGGGTCCGCCCGCCCCGGTCGAGGAACGTGTACATCTCCTTGTCCACAATGTCGGTCCCGCTGCCGATCCCGCGCTGGAACACCTCGGCGTGCTCGACAACGGGCGTCCGGATCTCGCGGTAGCCGTACCGGCGAGCAAGATCTCGCATCCCGGCCTCGACACGACGCCACCGGCCAACGTCTGCGGGCAAGATGTCCTGCATCCCCCGCGGCGCCTTCACGACCATCCTGGGTCTCCTCCTGTGGAAATCCCGACAAAAAACCCGTTCGCGGTGAGGACTACCTGCTCACCGTCGACGGGACCGCCCTTCCCCGCTGTCGCCCGGCTCGATCGAGTCGGGCAGGTTGCGCACATTGTACCGGCCGTTCTTCGGCGCTGTCAAATCCCGCGCGTCCCGGCGTGTGGCCCAGACCGATCCGAGCGTGCCACCCACCACCACCGCGGTGAAGAAGACCACCGCCTCGGCACGATCCAGAACGTTCGCCGCGGCCAGCACCCATCCACGGGCGCGCATCCACGCCGCGGCCCCCGCCAAAATGGCGAGCGGCACCGCCGCGCGGCGCAGCCACAGGCTCCCCAGCGCACGGCCGGCGGCGAGGAGCCACCCCGCGAGCACCAGCAGCCCGCCGAGCAGCATCGTCGACGGCGGAAGCGCCCGCGCCAGCTTTCCAATCACCGAGGCCGGCAGGTATCGCTCCGCTCCCGCAAACACCGCCCCGGCGGTGAACACGAAGAGCAGCGTTCCCCCGACGCTGCCGGCAACCCCACGCCCCGCGGGGATCGGGCGCGCCGCACCGAGCGCGGCGACGACCATCCCCTGGAGGATCAGCGGCGCGAGGAGCACGGCCGGGATCATCCCCCAGGTCACCGCGTCCCAGCTCGCCCGCGGGAACAGGTCCAGCAGCACCCGAAGCCACCCGACGCGGGCCGCGGCGGCCAACCCCCACGCCCCCACCGCGCCCGCGGCGGCCCCGCAGGCGGCGAGTTCCAAAACCTCCGTGCGCGGCTTCATCGCTCCCGGCTGTCCAGCATGAGGGTGACCGGTCCGTCGTTGTGAATCGCCACGGTCATGTGGGTCCGAAACCGGCCCGGCACGACGCGCAGGCCCGTTGCCTCAAGCGCGCGGTTGAACTCGAGGTACAGCGGCTCCGCGGTCTCCGGTGGGGCGGCTCTCGAGAAGCCCGGCCGCCGGCCGCCGCTCGTATCGGCGTACAAGGTAAACTGGGAGATGCTGAGGATCTCCCCGCCAACCTCGAGCGCCGACCGGTTGAGTCGGCCGGCCTCGTCCTCAAAGATGCGGAGGTGTGCCACCCGCCGCGCGAGATGCCGTGCCGCCTCGAGGGTATCCTCCACCCCCACCCCGAGCAGCACCACCAGCCCGGGCCCGATCTGACCGACCAGCTCCCCGGGATCGTCCGCCGCTTCGGTGGGAGAGGTGCCGCGCACGCGCACGTCGGCGCGGCGCACCCGCTGCAGGAGAGCTCGCATCGGCCGGGCTTAGCGCGCGTGCCGCCGCAGCGCGGCCGCGGTCCGTTCGATGTCCTCGACGGTGTTGTAGAAGTACGGCGATAGGCGCACGACTCCGGGCCGCTGATCGACGATGATGTGCTCCCGCGCCAGCGCCGCGACCGTCGCGGGAGGATCGGGGACGGGGACGGTGATGATGCCAGCGTGCGCGGCGACATCGCCAACCAGGCGCGGCTCCAGCCCGATGCCCCGCACCGCTTCGACCAGGGCCGCGGTCAATTCCATCTGGCGCGCGCGCAGTCGGGTCGGGGATACTTCGTGGACGTACTCCAGCCCCGCCCGGCCGGCGTGGACGGCCGCGATCGCGGGGGTGCCCCCTTCAAGCCGGCGGGCCCCATCCGCGTACGCAAAGTGGGTGATATCGAACGCGAACTGATCGCGGTGGGCAAACCACCCCACCACGCCGGGGCGCAGCGACGCCTGCAGGTCGCGGCGTGCATAAAGGTACGCGATCCCCGGACCCCCAAGGAGCCACTTCAGCCCGCCCGTCACGAGAAAGTCCACCCCGGCGGCGCGCACGTCGAACGGCAGTTGACCGATCGACTGATAGGCGTCGACCAGCAGGAGGGCGCCGTGGCGGTGCGCCATTCGCGCCAGGGCGGCCACGTCCTGGATTGCCCCGCTCTGAAAATAGACGTGCGAGGTGGCCACCAGCTGCGTCCGCTCGTCGATCGCGCGCTCGAAGCGCTCCAGCGGCACCGTAAGGCCGTCCGGGCTGTGGACGAAAGTCACCTCCACCCCGGCGGCGTGTTTGGCCAGCCACTGATAGGGGACGGTGGGGAAATCGATGTCCGCGACCACGACCCGCGGGCGCGTGCGATAGTCGAAACAACTCGCCACCGCCGATACCGCTCCCGTAATTGACGGGAACAACGCCACGTCTTCCGCCCCGGCGCCGATGAGGCGGGCGACCGAGCCGCGCAGGTCGTCCAGCTCCTTCCACCAGGGTCCGTACCAGGCGGAGGCGCCCATCGACGCCCAGAGGTCGAGGCACCGCTCGACGGCGTGCCGCACCCTCATCCCGAGCGCGCCGAGCGAGCACGAATTGAGGTACGTGGCCTCGCGAAAGATCGGGAACTCATCCCGATAGGCCCCCCACGACGGGGCCTCCTCGGCGATCGCCCCGCCGCGCGCCGGGGAAGGTTCCGGGACCACCTGGGTCACCGGCCCGACCGCCCCTTGCGCCCCGATTCCGGACGCGGCGCCCGGGCCGGCTCGGCGGCGGGCTGCCCCGCCGGCACGGCGGTGATCCGGGCGCGGGGGCGCAGGCGCCGCAGCCGGGATCGAACCTCATCGAAGGTCTCCTCGCGCTTCGGGAACGCGAAGCGGACGTAGTGCCGCCCCAGTGCGGGATCGTGGAAGAAGGAGGACCCCGGCACGGGGGCCACCCCCACCTCCTTGATCAGGTGCATCGTAAATTGGTAGTCGTCGTCGAACCCAAACGGCGTGATGTCGCAGATGATGTAGTAGGCCCCCGAGGGCACGAGGCACCGGAACCCGGCGTCTTGGAGGATCCCCAGGAGCGTGTCGCGCTTGCGCTGATACATCACCGACAGGTTGTCGTAGTACTCCCGCGGCAGCCGCAGCGCGGTGACCCCGGCCTCCTGCAGCGGGGCCGCCGCCCCAACGGTGAGGAAGTCGTGCACCTTCCGGATCACGTCCGCGATCGGGCCGGGAGCGATCGTCCACCCCACGCGCCACCCGGTGACGCTGTAACTCTTCGACATGCTGTTCACGATGACGGTGCGCTCGGCCATCCCCGGGAGGGTCGCCACGCTGAGATGCGGCTGCCCGTCGTAGCGGATGTGCTCGTACACCTCATCGGTGATCGCCAACAGGTTATGTGTCCGGCAGAGCTCGGCGATGATCTCCAGCTCGGCCCGGCTGAAGACTTTCCCGGTGGGGTTGTGCGGGGTGTTGATGATGATCGCCTTGGTGCGGGGAGTGATCGCGTCCCGGAGTTGTGCCGGGTCAAACGGGAACCCCGGCTCCAGCCGCAGTTGAACGAACCGCGGCACCGCGCCCGACAGTTTGGTGTCCGGGCCGTAGTTCTCGTAGAACGGCTCGAAGACGACCACCTCCTCGCCGGGGTTGACCGTGGCCAGGAGCGTCGCCATCATCGCCTCCGTCGCCCCGCAGGTCACCGTGATGTGGCGTTCCGGATCCGCGGTGATCCCGTTGAACCAACGGACCTTCTCGGCGATCGCCTGCCGAAAGTTCGGCGCTCCCCAGGTGATCGCGTATTGATTGTAGCCCTGCGCGAGCGCCCGGGCCGCCGCGTCGAGGAGTTCCTTCGGTGCCGGGAAATCCGGGAATCCCTGGGCGAGGTTGATTCCGCCGTGCTCCATGGCGAGCCGGGTCATCTCCCGAATCACCGATTCCGTGAACACCTCTACCCGAGCTGCCGTCTCGATCATCGCCGCCTCCTCCACCCTGAATCGCCCCGCGGTCCTCCGGGGGATCGCCCCCCGGTCGCCCGCGTGCGGGGACCCCGTGCGCACGACCGCTAGTGCGGCACGACGCGCTCGACGTTGTAGACTTCCGGCACCCGGCCGATGCGCTGCATCACCGCGGTGAGTTGCGTGACATTCCCGATGTCCACGACGAGGTTGACGATGCCCACCTTGTCCTTCCGGACTCGGGCGTTCACCGAGACCACGTTCGTCTTCGTCTCGGTCACCGCAGCCAGGATGTCCTTGAGCAGGCCGACCCGGTCGAGCGCTTCGATCTCGACCTCCACCTGGTAGGTGCCGTCCGGTGAGGCCTCCCACTCCACCTCGACCAACCGCTCCGGCTGCCCCCGCAGGAACTGGATGTTCGGGCAGTCCGCCCGGTGAATGCTCACCCCGCGACCGCGCGTGATGTACCCGAGCACGCGATCCCCCGGCAAGGGGCTGCAACACCGCCCAAACCGCATCAAGACGTTGTCGACCCCCCGCACCCGAATCCCGTGCGCGGTCTGGGACGGCGGCGACGCGGCCGTGGGGAGCGCCGGCGCCTCCTCCACGACGGGCCGCTCGCCGCGCAGGGCCTGCACCACCTGCAGGAGCGAGACATCGCCGTTGCCCACCGCGGCCAAAAGCTCCTCCTCGTCGGGGAGCCCGAACTCGGCGGCGGCCTCGCGGAGCCGTTCCGGCCGAAGGGCGGCGACGCTCCCGAACCGGCGCAGTTCCTTCTCCAGGAGATCCTTGCCGCGCAGAATGTTTTCGTCGTGTCGCTCCCGCTTGAACCACTGGCGGATCTTCGTGCGGGCGTTGCTGGTCTGGACGAACGCCAGCCAGTCTCGGCTCGGGCCGGCGCTGCTCTTGTTGGTGGAGATCTCCACGATGTCCCCGGACTGCAGCCGGTGGCTCAGCGGGACCAAGCGTCCGTTCGCCTTCGCGCCCACGGTGTGGTAGCCGACATCGGTGTGAATGCGAAAGGCGAAGTCGATAGGGGTCGCCCCCGCGGGGAGGTCGATGACGTCGCCTTTTGGCGTAAAGACGAACACCTCGTTCTGAAACAGGTCGATCTTGACCGAGTGGACGAACTCGCGGGGATCCTGAAGGTCCTGGTGCCACTCCAGCAACTGTCGGAGCCACGAAAGCTTCTGCTCGAATCCGGGATCGGCCTTCTTGCCGCCCTCCTTGTACCGCCAGTGCGCGGCGATCCCGTTCTCGCCGGCGTGGTGCATCTCCGCCGTCCGGATCTGAATCTCCAGCGGCTGGCCCTCGCAGATCACCGCGGTGTGCAAGGATTGGTACCCGCTGGTCTTGGGGGCGGCGATGTAGTCGTCCACCTCGCCGGGGATCGGCGTCCACAGCGAGTGCACGACGCCGAGGGTCTCGTAGCACTCCCGGACATCGTTGACCACCACCCGGATCGCCAGCCGATCGTAGATCCGGCCCACCCCTTGCCCTTGATATTTCGGCCGCTGCATCTTTTGGTAGATGCTGTAGACATGCTTCGGGCGTCCGGTGATGCGGCTCTGGTCCACGCGGATTCCCGCGCGGTTCAACTCGCGGTGGAGCGTCTCCACCACGCTGGCCAGCACCACCACCTTCTCCTGGCTGGCGCGCTCGAGTTCGCCGGCGATCTCCCGGTAGGCCTCCGGCTGCAGGACCGCGAACGCCCGGTCCTCCAACTCGCGCTTGATGCTCCCGATGCCGAGCCGTTCGGTCAACGGCGCGTAGATCTCCAAGGTCTCGTTCGCCGTGCGCTTCTGCTTCCACTCCGGGAGATACTCGATCGTGCGCAGGTTGTGGACGCGGTCGGCCAGCTTGATCAGGATGATCCGGATGTCGTTAGCCATCGCCAGGAACATCTTGCGGAGGTTCTCCGCCTGGCGCTCTTCCCGGCTCTTCCACTCGATCCGGCCGAGTTTGGTCACCCCGTCCACCAGCCCCGCGACCTCCGGGCCGAATTTGTCGCGGATCGCCTCGATCGTGTGCGCGGTGTCCTCGGGAACGTCGTGCAGGAGGGCCGCCGCGATCGTTACCGCGTCCAGGCGAAGGTCGGCGAGGAGCGACGCGACGGCGACACTGTGGTTGACGTACGGCTCACCGGAGGCACGGGTTTGGTCGGCGTGGGCCTCCTGCGCGAACAGGTAGGCCCGCCGGATCAGCTCCAGATCGGCGTGCGGCGTCAGCTGTTTGACACGGGCCAACAGCTGAACGGCATCGGGGGGAAGGTTCTCCTCGGTGCTGCCCCGGGTGAGATGAAATCGCTTCATCGCCGCCGTCCCGGCGCCCCCGGGCCGCTTGTTCGAGGGGCGGCCGGGCCTCGCCCGGTCCACGTCGCCAACCCGCAACCGCCGCCCACTAGCCTGCGCCAGCCGCCCCGGCGGCGACCTGGAGCAACTCGAACCCCGTCGCGCGAACCGCCCAGCGCGCGAATGCGTCGAACGCCTCGCGCTCGCGCATCCCCTCCCGGAAGCGCAGCGACGCCCCGAGATCTCGCCGACCCACATCGAGCAGCTGCATCTCGAGTCGCGCGTCCACCATCTCCCGGGTCGCGAGCCCCGCCTCCTCGAAGATCACCGCCGCCGCGTCGACCGTCGCTGGGGTCAGGTGCGGCAGCGCACCGCTGAGCGCCGCCCACGTCGCGTCATCCGGCCAAGCGAGCGGTGCGTCACCGCGCCACCCTCGCAGCACCCGGTAGATCGCGGCCAGGATCTCCCGGTCCGGGGCGCGGGCGGCCAACTCGCGGCGCCTCGCGTCAATCTCGTTCGTGCCGAAAAGCACCGTCAGCGCGAGCGGGCGCGTCTCGAACCCCATCGAGCCAAGCGCCTCCGAGAATCGCGCCCGGTCCGGGGGAAGCGCGGCGATCATCACCTGGCGCACGTCCGCGGGGAGCATTTCTTCATCGAGCGCCGACGTGGCCACCAGGATTCCCAACCGGCTCTCCTGGAAAGCATGCGCCACAATCTGGCGAACGCGCGCGGGAAGTCCACCGTGCAGGTACCCGACTTTCGAGGATCGATCGCGAGCGCGCTCGCGCAGGTGCCGCGCCAGACGCACGCACTCTGCCCTCCCGCCGGCATAAATGAGAGTCTTCTCGTCTCGGCTAAGGGCTTCCTCCATCACGCCGAGGGCCCCGGGGGTGTTGCGGCGATCGACCACCCGCAGGGCCGCTCTGAGGGCCGGATCGGAAATCACTTCCGCGCCCGGATAGAGGCGAGCCAGCGTGTCGCGCGGAGCGGGCGCGGTCACCGCCAGCACGGGCCGCCCACCGAACATTTCCGCGACCGCCCCCGTCTCCGCCGCCACCCCGTCCATCAGGACCGCGGAGACCCGCTCGGCGTGGCCCCCCACCCACCCGCCGGTCACGGCCTCGGCACTCGCCACAAGCACGTCCACCCCGCCGGCCCGAAGCGCCGCCGCGACCCGTTCGCGCTCGCGGAAGTCCTGGAATCCGTGGACGGACAACACCCGAAATCCCATGGCGCCCAGACGCGCGGTCATCTGGTCGGTCCGGTGGCGCACCTGCCGGCGGAGCGGCGCGATCAGGAGCGCGCAGCGCCCGTCCTGGGCGGTCAACGCCGCCGCGCCGGCGAGTGCGGTCGCCCAGCCCCGGCCCGGCGGGAGCGCGAGCACGACCGACCTCCCGGCCGCGATCGCCGCCAGCGCCTCGCGGTGTGGTGCCGGCAGCGGCCGCCCGCCGTTCAGGGAAGCGGGGAGCCGCTCTTGGATCGCCCGCGCCGAAGGCCGCCCCCGGACATCCCACCCCGCGGATCCGAGGTCGGGGTCGTCGCGTTCGAGAAAGATATTGACGCCGAGCGACCGGTCCCCGCCGCCGGTCACGGTCAGAACGGTGGCTCGATATCGCGCCCCGGCGTCGATGGACGGCGACAGACGACCGGCCAGCGGCGCCCGCAGGTATCCCAACTGCCGGCCATCGGGGGCCAGCACGCGGACGGCGTGCGGGTCGTGCTCGTTCCCCGGCTCCCTGACCAACTGCAACGGGTCACCGGGGCGCAGGGCGGCGATCGCCTCCTGCCGTCCGTCGAAGGTCACGCCGACGACTTTGGTGTAGAGCGCCGCCGCCTCCTCGACCCCGTCGCCTCGAGTCTCATCGAGGTACTCCGCGGCGTGCTGGAAGAGGCGGTCGAGCAGGGCTCCGGTGTCGGTCAAGATCGATTCCGGATCCATTCCCGGCACGTCGAGGGCCTGCACGCGGAGCCGGATCCGGCCGGGGACCAGCCGGTCCCGCTCCGGAACAAAGGCAAGGTCGATGGGAGCCTCGGTGAACAAGAGCAGTTCGCCGCGCGCCGCCATCGCGAACCCGATCGCCTCCACGAGCGCATCTCCGTCCGTCACGTCCATCCTGAGGTGCTGCCCGCCGCCGACGAGCCGGCGGTTGACCGCCCGGACCCCGCGCGACGCCAGCAGCGGCTCGGGGTTTCCCGACCCAAAAGGCCCGAGACGTTCCAGCGCATCCACCAACGATGGGGTGACCTCGGACAACCTCACCTCCGCGTCGATGCGGAGCCGCGGGAGGATCGTCCATGCCGCGGCGCCTGCGGCGGCCCGCGCTTGGAAGGCCCGTCGAAACTCCGGCACCGCCTCCCGCGTCACCGACAGGCCGGCCGCCATGGCGTGGCCGCCAAAGGCGAGCAGGTGTGGCCCGCACGCCCCGAGCGCCTCGGTCAGGTCGAAGCCCTCCACGCTGCGTGCGGACCCGCGGCCGGCGTCCCGATCGAGCGCGATCGCCACCACGGGGCGGCGGTAGCGCTCCGCCAGGCGACCGGCGACGAGTCCGACGACCCCCGGGTGCCACCCGTCGCCCGCCACCACGAACGCCGGCGCCCCGGCGTCCTCCTCGGCCTGAACGAGGGCCTCGGCGAGAACCCGCCCGAGCACGGCCTGCCGCTCGCGGTTGGTGGCGTCGAGGAGATCGGCGAGGGTACGTGCCTCTTGCGGGTCGTCGGTCAGCAGCAGCCGCAGGGCCGGCGATGGATCGCCGAGCCGTCCCGGCGCGTTGAGGCGCGGGCCCAACTGCCATCCCACGTGCCACGCATCCACATCGGCGATCCCCGCCACGCTGGCCAGGGCGCGGATCCCGGCCAGCGGTGCCGCCCGCATCTCCGCCAGTCCCGCGGCGGCCAACCGACGGTTGTCATCGAGCAGGGGAACGACGTCGGCGATCGTCCCGAGGGCGGCAAGCGAGACCAGGCCCGGCTGGAGCGGCGAGGCGGCGCCCAGATGCCGCCCGAGCGCCAGGATGAACGCAAACGCCAACCCCGCGGCACAGAAGGGAGCGGTGCCGGACCCCCGCGGCGGTGCCACGATCGTCGCCTCCGGCCGCTCGGCTGTGGGGACATGGTGGTCAAGGACCAGGACGTCGCATCCCAACGCCCGCGCCCGTCCCACCGACTCCGTCGCGGTGATCCCGCAGTCCGCCGCGATCAGCACCTGCGCGCCCCGGGCCGCAAGGGCCTCGACCGCCCGCAGCCCAAGCCCGTAGCCGTCCTGGAACCGATGCGGGAGATACCATCCCGGGTCGCCGCCGAGCGCCCGCAGCCCGCGCACGAGGATCGCCGTGGCGGAGATGCCGTCGACGTCGTAGTCACCGTGAACGGCGATGGACTGGCCCGCCGCCAGCGCGAGCGCCACCCGCTCAACCGCGCCGGGCATCTCCGGGAGCGCCAGGGGATCGGACAGATCGTCCAAGCTGGGATGGAGAAACCGCCTGGCCGCTTCGACGGTCGTCACCCCCCGCCGGCGCAGCATCGCCGCAGCCAGGGGATGGAGATCCAGCGCGGCCGCAAGCGCGGCCGCCTCCGCGTCCTTCGGCTCTACGATCCAGCTCTCCACCGCCATCCTGGCATCATTATATCGCCCGTGGGAACCGGCAGGGCGGCGGAGCGCGGAGCGGGTCAGGGCAGTCTGCGGGTCTCCTCCAGCGGATTCGAAGGCGGGGGTGCGGTGACGAGCGACGACGCGGAGGGATGAGGGTCAAGGGGTTCGTGCGCGCGGACGCGGCCTTCCAGGGTGCGGATCTGCCGCGCCAGGCGGAAGTGATGTCCCAACGACCCCAGATAGGTCAGCAGCGCCCCGATCACCCCGGCCCCAACGATGACCAGGGCCAGCGGACCGCTGTAGACCGTGACCTGCCAGAAGTTGACCGTGACCGTGCTGAGGTTGCTCAACGCGAAGACCGTGACCACCACCAGCAGGATGACCAGGAAGAGCAACGTCCGGCCCATCGGTCCCGTCTACCGTCGCCGCCGGCTGCCCTTGCGCCGCCGCGAGGCGCCCTGTCCGGGCGCCCCCGACCCGGTGCCCGATGGGGCGGGAGCCACCGCCTCGCCGTCCTCGGTGGTGACCTGAGCGGCGCCGAGGCCGGAGGTCCGATCGGAGGCGCGCGCGGTTCGGGCCTCGGCCCCCCTCGCTCCCCGCCGCCGTTCGGTCCAGTTGCGCCAGTCCACCAGGATCGGGCTCGCGTTGAAGATCGACGAATACCCCCCGGTGATGATGCTCACCACCAGCCCGAAGGCGACGTCGCGGATCGTCTCGCCCCCAAAGATGTAGACCGCCCCGATCGCCAGCACCGCGGTCATCGCGGTGTTGATGGACCGGACGATGGCTTCCAACACGCTGCGGTTCACCAAGTGCTCGAAGGGCTCGCGGGTCCGCATCGCCAGGTTCTCGCGGATCCGGTCGAAGATGACGATCGTGTCGTTGATCGAATACCCGGCGACGGTGAGCAGCACCGCGAGGAAGCTGGCGTTGACCTCCCGCTGGGTCAGCGCGAACGCGCCGACCACCACCAGGAGATCGTGAAGCAGCGCGATGTCCGCCGCGATGGCGAACCGAACGGAGTGGAAGCGGATGGAAATGAACACCACCTGCAGGATCAATCCAATCGCCACACCGAAAATCGCGACGTTGCGGAGTTCGGCGCCGATCTCGGGGCCGACCGTGTCCACGCGCAGCATCTTCGCGCTGGGGAACTTGGCGGTCACCGCCTCGATCACGGCGGTGGTCTGCTGCGGCGAGAGCGGGCGGGTGCGGATGATCACTTGGTTGTCGCCGGACCGCTGGATGATCGCGTCCCCGAGCTGAAACCCGTTCATGATGCTCCGGATGTCCCCGACGGCGAACGGCTGCGTGATCCGCAATTCGAGCGAGTTGCCCCCGGTGAAGTCAACCCCCCAGTTCAGCGCGTGATGGTCGTTGACGTGATGGACGTACAGCGCGACCAGACCGGGGATGATCACCGCCAGCGACAGCGCGTACCACCACCGCCGCCGGCCGATCAGGTTGAAGGTGCCCGACGTCGCCATCGCCTAGCCTCCCGCCGCCGGCGCCGTCTCCCGCCGCCGGCCCGTGGTGGCGATGTTCTCGATCCACTTCGCCGCCGACGAGTCGAGCGCGAGATCGACGAAAACCCGGGTGACGACGATGGCGGTGAAGATGCTGGTCAGGATCCCCAACATCAAGGTAACGGCGAACCCGCGGACCGGCCCCGTGCCGAGCCAGAGCAGCACCGCCGCTCCGATCAGCGTGGTGGTATTCGAATCGAAAATGGTGACGATGGCCCGGCTCCAGCCCGTGCCGATCGCGGCGCGAAGGGTCTTCCCTCCCCGCAACTCCTCCTTCACCTTCTCGAAGATGATCACGTTGGCGTCCACCGCCACCCCGAGCGAGAGGATAAACCCGGCGATCCCCGGCAGGGTGAGTGTGGCCCCGATCAACGTCAGCAGCGCGAACAGGATGAGGGTGTAGACGCCGAGCGCCAGATCCGCCAGCAACCCGGGGAACCGGTAGTACAGCGCCATGAAGAGGGCCACCATCACGACCGCGATGTAGCCGGCGCGCATGCTCAGGTCGATCGAGTCACGCCCCAAGAGCGGGCCGACCGTTCGGTTCTCGACCACCTCGACCGGCACCGGGAGCGCGCCGGCGCGCAGGAGGACCGCCAGGTCTCGCGCCGACTCCAGAGTGAATCCGCCCTGGATGATCCCCCGCCCGCCGGGGATCGCGCTGTTGATCACCGGCGAGCTGATCACGCGATTGTCGAGCACAATCGTCAGATACTTCCCGATATTCTTGGTGGTGTAATCCTCAAACTGCTTCGCGGCGGAGCTCTTCAGGGTGAAGCCGACGATCGGCGCGCCGAACTGATCGAATTGCTCCTGCGCCGTGACGAGGTCCGCGCCGGTGATCAGCACTTTCTTCGTGACCTTGTAGATCCGCTTGGTGGCCGGGTCCACCGCCGTCTCGTTGTCCGTCCACCCGGTCCCCGCGGGCAGCGAGGTCGTGGCCGTGTCGACAAACTCGAGGAGCGCGGTCTTGCCGATCAACTCGATCGCCCGCTGCGGGTTCTCGATCCCCGGCAACTCCGCGACGATCCGATCCCTCCCCTGGCGCGTGATCGCCGGCTCGGCCACGCCCAACTGGTCGATGCGGTTGCGGATCACGCGGAGCACCGCGTCCATCGCGTCGTTGGTGATCGGGGTCTGGGCGGTCGGCTTCGCCTGCAGCACGATGTGGCTCCCGCCGCGGAGATCCAATCCCAAGTTGAGGTGCAACTGCGGGGCCTGAAACGTCGGATTGGTCGGTCCCCCGGGGAACACCACCGGCTCGAACGTGATCAGAAACGCCGCCACCGCGATCAGGATGACCCCGAGAAGCCGAACCGGATGACTGAGTCTCACTTAGACGATCCCCTCCAGTAGGTCCCGCTCATGCCTGGGCGGGAGAGCGGGAAGACATAAAAAAAGCCTGTGAAAGCCGCGCTTCATTATATCGGCGCCCCGAGCGCGCTGTCAAACAACCGCACCCGCTCCCGCTGAGTGCCAAACGCCTCCCCCGGTCGGTTCCCGGCCGCGGAACCCCGCACCGACCCTACGCCGTCGACAGGGGCGGACGGAACGGGTCGCGACGGGCGGTCTGGCGGCCCCCGGGGAGGTCCCCCTCGTGCCCCGGCGCGGGCCGGTAGTGCCCCTCGAAGAACCGAAGGGCGCCCTCGTTGAGCAGATGATAGTAGGTGGAAAAGGTGCGCCGCGCCTCGCCCCCGCTCCACCGCTCGGGCAAGAGCTCCTGCGGGAGCCCGGGGTCGATGAACAGGAACTTCCGAAACGCGTGCACGAGCCGAGTCTTCTCCGCGAAGCAGGTGGCATCGGATGGCGGATCCCCCGCGGGCGGTCCGCCGGACTCCCCCGAGCCCGCGCTCCGATACCGGTCGAGGCGCGGCTGCCACTCCGCCACGAATCCCCCGTACGCGGCATCGATCGCAGGCAGGTCCCAGTAACGCGTGGCCAGCCGGTCATCGGCGGTCGGCCCGTCGTGGCTCGCCGTGAACGTCTCGACCCCGCCGCTCAACCCGTACCGCTCCTCCAGGGCCACGGTCCGGTCGAGCAGATCGTTGGGGGTGAGGTAGATGCCCCGGGAGAGCGGAGCAAACCCCATCCAGGTCAGCTCACGGCGGAGGCGCTCCCGCCCCTCCCGGTCCCGCCCGGGGGCGGCGACGACCAGGATCCGCCAGCGTCCGTCCCAGGGTTCCGGATGCAGCTTGAAGATCCGCTGCGCCGCTTCGTCGATCCGCTCGCGCCCCCGCTCGGAGAGCGAGTAGTAGCTGGCCCGTCCGTACCTGATCGGCACAAGCCAGCCCTGCCGGGTCATGCGCGAGACGGCCGCGCGCACCGCCGATGAGGTGAATCCCAGTTCGGCCAGCAGGGCGATCATGCTGCCCACCCAAATCGTGTTCCCATAGTGGCGGACGTAGTCGCCGTAGAGCGTGAACAGCGTCGACCGGGCCTGCATCGGGGGCCTAGCGCGGCTTCCCCAACGCCGCCTTGCGGCACCGAGACACTGATATGGACGAGCCTGTCAAGACGGTCGGGTCTTTCATGTCATGGTCGATGCTCCTCTTCGGGTCACGATTGTGATTCGTCGGGAGCTGCCTCCATCTAGGGACGTGGATCAGCACAGACGTCCGCCTGGGCGCCACATAATGTCGACGAGGATGCTTCGTGCCGCTGCCTCGCCTCCAGGCCCAGAACGCTCCACCAAGGTCCCCTCCTGCCTACGCCGGCATCCGGTGCGGGCACTGTTTAGCAATCGCCCACACAAACCCCGCCAGTTCCCGCGCCACGGCGACCGCGGTGACTTGGCTCAGCTTACTCCGACTCAGAAGACGCCAGAACTTGCGGTGCAACCGATCTTGTGCCCGCCGGGCGATCCGGAGGACTTCGGGCGGAACACCTTGGCGCCGCTTCCGGAGCTCGGGGCTGGTCGTGTTGCGGTGGCGGTAGCTCCACGCGGCCTCGACCCAAA
>DATGHU010000011.1 GCA_035307765.1 bacterium
CGGTCACGAGCGCAAATGGCACCTTCCCCGAGCCCAACCCCTTAGCCGGAGCAACCTCCGCGCCGAAGTACGCTCTCACCTCGGCGATGCCAAATCGAAGAAACCGACTCGTTAACCGGACCCCCAGGGGAACCGCAATCAACGCGATGTTTACCGCGAAGAGCAGCCACCTGGGAGAAGGACCCACGGGGATTTGATAGGGAGACCCATCGGGATTCAATCTTACAGGACTCAGCCGCATGAACGCGATGAGCAGCGACGGTATATACATCGTCGCCACGTACGTCAGATACCAAACACCGGGAATAGTCAAATGTCCCATATCAAAAACCCCAATGAACCCGTGCATCAGCCACATTGAGACCACGAGCGTCGCTAAAGATCCGGCTACCGCCAGATACATGGGAACCCCGGCCACCGCCACCAGACCCATAGCGAGAGCCAGACAGATGAACCAACCCGAGAACCACCACGTGCGCGCGGAGTTCACCGCTTCAATCGCCCCAGGCTTGCATGCCACATCACCGTGAACCCCTTTGACACGAATCGTATAAAGCGGACGAGGGGGATCAGGGGAGGCCAGGACACGGAGAGCATCGCCAACGCACGATACAGCGAATACGGGGTGGCGTTCCGCCTCAATCCCCTCTGCGTTAGCACGTGTGTAGCGTCGTACGCGCTAAATGCGTGCGCGAAACCCCCTCCCAGCGTCAGGTTATGTTTGGCCTCCTCCGTCGACCACACATCATCTTCAGTCTGTATGGCATGGACTTGATGAGCGTAATCATGATTTTGATGCACCGCGAGCACGACGCCCGAAAGGTCAATCACTGGAAATCCGTTGGCCCGAGCCCCATAAATGAGCCAGTTATCCCACATCCCCCGTCCCAGCGCAAACGGGGGGATATCTCTCCAGAGTCCTCGAGGAAAGGCAAAACAGTCGATGGCCGTATGGGGTCGTCGCCGACCTTCCCGGACAACACGTGTGCGCATCTCTCGTTCCCAGCCAGGAGAAAAATCCAGCGCCTCGGTCAGCGTCACATCCCACCGTCGGCAAATCATCAGCCCTTGCCCGCTCAGTGCGATGACCCGTTGGACCGCCTGAATGAAGTCGGTCATCAGGATAATGTCTGCGTTCACGTAGCACAGCCACGGGTGACTGGCGAGCCGTCCCGCCGCAGCGAAAATCGAATCAACGAGAGGCGTCCCGTAGGAATTGCGTTGCACCGTTGGGGCATGGCGCACGCGAAACTCTGACGCGACCCGCGCGGTGCCGGTCTCATCCCCGAAAAGAATGATCTCGCACGGTGGCTGGAGACGCTGCCAGCTTTGAATCGCGTTCCGCTGAATGACTCCTATATGGCCACGAAAGGCTTTGGGGATGGCAAAAAAGGTCAACACGCGCAGCCGCTTAAATTGGGAGGGCCGCCGCTGAGCGGTTCAGATGATGCCGGATGATGGTGCATTTAGGGTCCATCCACCCGCTCCCATGCGGAATATGGAACACGGCCAAGCGTCAGCGCGGCCGATCTTCATTCGGGCGTGGTGAATGGCGAGACGGCACCATCCTCCGAAACCCTCGGGCGGCCGTCTTCACCGCCCTCCGCACCCCCGAATGCTCGAGAAGTCTTCCCAACCCCAACGAGTACCACATGAATCGTCCGGTCATGCCAGGCTCCACCGCCGCGGTGAGCCCCGAGCCATTCAACTGCGCCTTGGCTGCCACCAGCATTGTCCGGCGCTTCTTCCGCAGGAACGATGAGCGAAAATCTGGATGATCGGGCATCGGGGACACGCGGTAAACGTAGGGAAACCCAACCCTGTGCAAGACCTTTAGTAACCAAGCCTCAGAAGGAATTTGGGCGATGTAATCGCGACCTTGATCCTCTCCTTCCCTCTCTTCGATTAGCGCGGTCAGCGGCGAAGCAAATGGGGCGATCATAGTTTCGATGATACAGATCTCGCGAGTGAGCGCGGAAAGATTCCGGATCGCGAGAAATGGATTCTCCAAATGGTAGAGTAGACCAAGACAGAGTACCGCATCGAACTGCCCCAGGCTTTCGATCGTGGGGTTCTCGATATCGTTCACTTCGAATCGAATTTCCGGATACCTCGCGCTCGCTTCCGCCACGTTTTCGGGACGCACATCAATCGCCCGAACATTGAATCCCATTTCCCGGAGGAATCCGGAAAAATGACCCAACCCACACCCCACGTCCAACGCCGCCTTCAGCCCGGCCGCCCGCTCCAACTCAGGTAAAAGCTTTCGCAGGCACCTCTCCTTCGCCGCGGCCAAACTCACCGCATGCGCCATGTCAAACACTCGAGAAGTAGCATTCACCGCCGCATTTTTCCCCGCGTCACAGGTTCGCGCGACCGCCGATAAGTCCGACCGCTCCCTGGCTCACGATCCTCCAGGTCCCATTCTACCCCCGGTTTCTCAATCGAACCGCGGCTAGGGAAAAAGATGTTCGCTCGCGATCGTCCAGCGCGTACTTCCAACCACATAGGGCGAATAGCAGGAGACACAGCAGGGTCATGCCACCTTGAACAACTCCTTGACCAGATAAGAACCGGCTCGCTGATGCCGCGAGAGCGAACCCACTATAGACGATGACCCCTCGCAGCAGTCCGTCCCCCGCGAAGGTCGCCGGCCCGATCCGTAAGAGCTTCGCCGCGGTCGCAAGAAACAGCAAGCATTCCAAAGCTCCTCGCAGTGTCCAGGCCAGAGCCGCGCCAACGATGCCGAACCGGGAGATCAGAAACCACAGCAAACCCGCATACACGAGCACATACGAGAGGAAGACCTTCGCCCGCATATCGGGACGGCCGATGCTATCAAGGAGATTTGCCGGGATCTGGGACAACGCATTGAGCAACATCCCGAAGGACAAAATCTGGAAGACCAAGCCGCCCTTCACCGCGAAGTCATTGCCGAGCCACGCGCGAAGGAGATCTCGACCGAACAGAACTCCCACAAAGGCCATCGGTCCCAGCCCCAGTACAATGTATTTCAGGCTCCGAATGTAGAGCCGGACGAGATCTCCTCTGCCCAGCGCCGACAGCGCGCTAAAAGCCGGGAACAACGTTGTGCTCAAGGCAGCGGGGAATATCAGCAGTCTCGACGCCACCTCGTACGGAGCGGTGTAGTAAGTTAGCGCTGCCACTGAAACCAGCACCCCGATGAGGAACCTATCGAGATAAATCAACACGGGGACAAGGAAATTACTCACCGTTACCCAGCCCCCAAACACGATGAGTGGGCGAACCATCGCCCGATCAATTGACGGCGCTTTGGCGATTGCGGGAAAGACGCGAAACCCAAAAGCCAGATAGACCACCGCCGTCGCACCAACCAGCAGGATCAAAAAGAGCACAATCGTCGTCACCCGAAGATGCATGAACGCTCCCGCCATGGGAATCAAAAATGTCAGCATGCCCGATGGAACGCGTACAACATTTACCAAATCGAATCGCTGCGCCGCTTCCAACACACCCCGCAGATTCCGCGCGCACACGATGACGGGAATGGACCCACTCAAGAGGTACAAAACCCCGCGCATTTCCGTGAGGAACTGCGGCGACGTCTTCAGGATCCTCCCGGCCAATATAGGCGTTGCGATTGCAAACGCCGCCCCCACGACCACTCCGAGAATGGCCTGGGTCACCAGGGAAGTCCAAACAATCTTGGAAATTCGCTCGTCCTCACCTCTGATCTTGGCCTCGGCCACAAACTTGGTGGTCGCCCGACCGAGGCCTAAATCGAAGAGACTGAAATACCCCACGAGAACCCACGCGATCGAGAGGATACCAAACCGATCAGGGCCTAGACCGTGAATCGTGTAGGGAAGCGAAAAGACCGCCACCAGCAAGGGGACAGCCTGGCCAATGATATTCAGAACGGTATTCTGTACCAATCCCCTGCCTTCCCGGCTTACTTCATCGCCCATCTAACCCGTGCGCCTCAGATCTTGCGGTTTCGAGTCCTGCACGACGGGATGATCGTAACCGAGACCCTGATGAGCGCATGGGCGAGGGCCATCTCGGTACGGGGAACCCGGATCAGCCCCTTGAACAGCCACTGGATCTCTTGCCGGGGGGGCCGTTTCCAGCAAGTTTTCACTCGCCCGGCTGTGACGCCAGGTTCCACAACCCGGCCAACTTTTCGGCCCATATGTCGTCATCCGTGCTTTGCCCGACGGGCAGGTAACGGACCCCTGAATGTCCGGATAGTTCCTCCTTCAAGGTCCGCCAGCAATCGATCACTGTCACGGGGGCGAGGCGATTGTTGAATTCGGCAGCCTTGACGGCGTGAAAGGCGGGATCAGGGGTTGCGATGACCACCACCTCCGCCTGGGCCAGGCATTCAGAAATCGAGTCCAGGACCACAGCACGGTCGCGGAGTTCGAGTCGAGCCGGAACTCCCGCGAGAGGGTCATAGGCAATAACCCGAGCCCCTGCGCTGGAGAGTGCCTTACATAGGTAGATCCCCTGCGATTCCTCGATGACGTGGGTGAGTGGTTTGTAGGCAAGCCCCAGCACAGCAACGGTTGTGCCACGCCCAATCAATGGGCGAAGGCCCTCGACAATCTTGTCGGCCACGTCCCGATTCATGGCGTCTGTCGTCTCCGCCAGATCGGCCCGTTGGCCCAATGCCTGAGCAATGAAGCTCAGGGCTCTGTTGTCACGAGGAAAACAGGGACCGCCATACCCGAGGGCCCCCGTTAGGTACTTACGGCCGATCCGCGAATCGAGGCCCAACGCATTGGCCACAACGTCCACATCTCCTCCCGGAAGGCGCTCGCAGAGGCTCGCCAGCATGTTGGCGAATGTGATCTTGGTTGTGATGAATGCATTGACGGCAATCTTCGTCAGCTCAGCGTTCTCCAAGCTCATGCGCACGCACGGAGCGTGGTTCTCCACAAAATTCATATAGCACCCTTCGAGCTGCCCTCCGGCGCGTTCGTCAGACTCGCCGATCAGCACAAAATCTGGATTGAGGAGATCATGGATGATGCTGCCGAGGGCAATAAATTCCGGACTGTAGCAGACCCCGAAATCTTTGCCGCAAATCTTCCCCGATTCCCGCTCGAGGATCGGCAGAAGCCCGAACCGAGTGGAACCAGGCAAGACGGTACTGGTGAGGACCACGTTATGGTAGCCATGCTTTTCGGCCAAAGCCCGACCGATTTCGCGAAAGGCCCAGGCTGCATACTGTAATGAAAAAGCCCCTCGCTCATCACTGGGGGTGGGCACAATGACGAAAGTGACATCCGACTCCAAGACAGCTTCGCGATGGCTCATCGTCGCCGACAGGCGCCTCCGATTCGCCGCGATCAGCTCCTCCAAGGCGGTTTCCTGCACCGGCGCGTGGCCCGCATTTACCGCATCGACGGCCGCCTGGTTAATGTCAACTCCAATGGCGCGAAATCCACGGCTCGCAATTACGGCCGCTAGGCTCGCCCCCAACTTGCCCAATCCAACTACTGAATAGGTTATCTTCATGGCTCCGCCGTGCAGTCGTTCAGGCGCGAGGGTCCCGTAGCATCGCATTTCTTGATCCTACTCCCTCACCATCACCCTGTCGGTCGCGCGCACCCGAAACCCCAGAACATCGTCCCGGGCTCTCAACCAGCGCACCCCCGAACATATGCGGGACGAGGGCACACTCACTAGCAGTTCTTTGCACGCAGGTGGGGTTCCTATCCCGTCAGCTTTTCGGCACGAATAACACAGTAGCGAGCGTTCGCGCGATGACCACAGCGTCGGAAAGTAGGTTTTGCCTCTGAATGTACTCCAGGTTAAGCGTTAGTTTGCGGGGCAAGATTTCACGCGTATATTTACGCTCGGCATCCTCCCCTGTGAGCAACTCCGCTTCGTTTCGAAATGCGAGTGTCACGGGATCGACAAGACCAGGTTTTACCGTGAATACCCGCTTTTGCTCCTCCGAGTAATACGCAAGGTACTCGGGCACCTCCGGACGGGGACCGACGAAGCTCATATCCCCCTTTAGGACATTGATGAGCGTTGGAAGCTCGTCTAAATCAAATCGCCTCAGCGTTCGGCCAAGGCGAGTGACGCGAGCGTCATTCTTGACGGTGATCCGCGGTCCCTCCATTTCAGCACCCGGGCTCATCGTCCGGAACTTATATATCTCAAACACGCGCGTACCCAGTCCCAGCCGTCGCTGGCGAAAGAACACAGGTCCACCAGATTCGAGCTTCAGGAGGAGTGCGATCGCCAACAGGATAGGAAAAAGTAACAGAAGGGCGAGCATAGACGCGAAAAGGTCAAACACCCGCTTGACCACCGAAAGCTCACCGCCGAGATGACTCGACGATGTCGCAAACCGCCTGGATGACATCGTCGATGTCGTCATCGGTCATCGCCGGGTACAAGGGCAGGGAAAGTAAACGCAGGTACTCTGCGTACGCCGTTGGAAAATCCGCAGGTTTATAGCCGTACTTCTCCCGATAGTACGGATGGAGATGAATCGGTATGAAGTGTACGCTGGCGCCGATGTTCCGGGCTTTGAGCTGATCGATGAATTCATTCCGCTCAACCGATTGAGCCGCCCCGGCCGTGCCAAATCGCTTCGTGTTGAGGCGGAGAGAGTAAATGTGCCAGGCGTGTTCAACATCATCTCGTTCAGCGGGCGTCTGCAACTCCTCGTACTGTCGGAAGGCCGCGTTGTACCTTTTAACGATCTCTCGGCGTCGCGATTGGAATCGCGGGAGCTTTTGCAACTGATGCAAACCAATTGCCGCCTGGATGTCGGTCATGTTGTACTTAAAGCCGGGCCCGGTCACTTCATAGAACCACGAACCTTCGGATGTATACCGTTTATAGGCGTCCCGACTCATGCCGTGGAGGCTCCAGACGCGTGCCTCATCCAGAAAGGCAGGATTTGCTATGAGCATCCCACCCTCCCCGGTGGTCAAGTTCTTGGTGGCGTAGAAGGAAAAGCAAGTAAACACTGGAGGAGAGGATGGCGAGTTGGATCCGATAATACGCCCCTTGTATCTTGCGGGGAGTGCATGAGCGGCGTCTTCTACAACGGCCAACTCATGTTCGCCGGCGATCTCAAGTATCGGCTCCATATCACAGGGATGGCCGTGGAGATGGACCGGCAGGATCGCTTTGATGCGCCCTCCCAAAACTGCCCCATGTTCTAGAGTCGTTTTTTGTTGCTTCCCGATGGCCTGCCGAATTCTATTCGGATCGATGTTGAGGGTATCTGCTTCCACATCGACCAGCAGGGGGCGAGCCCCCACGTGCTCTATGACGTGAGCACTCGAGCAGAAACTCATCGGGGTTGTGATCACCACATCGCCAGGTCCAATTCCGAGAGTCACCAAAGCCAGGTGGAGCGCCGCAGTCGCAGAACTCAGTGCCAACGCGCCGGGCGCGCCGACGAATGCGGCAAATTCCCTTTCAAAGCGGGCCACTTTCGGCCCCGTAGTGATCCAACCGGACCGCAGCGTATCAACGACTTCACTTATCTCTTCCGCTCCGATCGATGGGGGAGAGAAGTTTAGGAAAGTACTGCGCATCTGGCCGGCATTCATCCTCCTGGTGTTGGTGACCTCGCGGTTTGATTAGATCCCGCATTTAACTCCCGGTCGCCCACCTATTCGCCTTTACTTGCCGTTCCCAACTCCAAAGATCTCACTTTTGCCCGCCTCCCACTCCACCGTACATCCGGGATGAGCACATCACGCTTAGCGGCAATGCGGTCGCGATACTTCAGTAAATCTCGAAGCATGATCCGCATCTCCGCCTCGACATCGTGGGTCGGCTTGTACCCAAGGTCACGTAAATTCTGATGGTCAGGGTTGTAGTGATGTTCTTCTAACTCTATCCGAGGGTTTTCCAGGTTGCGCACGGTCACATCCAATCCTAATTCGTCCCCCACTCGGCGGACCTTCCTTGCCAGTTCGGTGATGTCATACACTTCCTCAAACTGATTCATGACCCGATACTCGCCTTCCCTGGGGGGGTTCTCCAGCACCAGAGTCAGACACTGCATAGAATCCCTGAGTGGAAGAAAGCCTCGCCGTTGATGACCTCTTCCGAAAGGCGTCAGCGGGTGCCCAATAACAGCCTGACAGCAGAAACGGTTGACTGACGTCCCAAACGCCTGGTCAAAATCCAACCTGGTCATTAAGCGTTCGTCTGTTTCGCCCTCGTCGAAACGAGTGCCGAAAACCACACCCTGCATCACGTCCGTCGCCCGTAGGTTCCAAATGTTGCAGGCAAACATAACATTATGCGAGCCGTGCACCTTGCTCCAATGATACCAAGACCCCGCGTTCCGAGGAAACACCATTCGATCCCTTCGCCCCCGATAGTCGATCTCAAAAAACCCTTCAGGAATATCAACGTTCGGGGTGCCGTACTCGCCCATCGTTCCCAACTTCACGAGATGAGCCTTTGGCCGAGTATCACGCATGGCGAAGAGCAAGTTAAAAGTGCTGACAATATTGTTCGTCTGCACGAACACGGCATGGTGAACGTCGATCATTGAGTACGGCGCGGACGGGCACTCTCCAAGGTGCACAATCGCGTCGGGCTGGAACTCCCGGAGAACTCTCTCGACAAAATCGTACTCGCGCAGGTCCCCTTCCCAGAATGAGAGCTCTCCGCCAACCCGCTCTCGGAAGGCCTTGAGCCGATCTCCCATCGGGCTAATGGGAGTGGCGCTCCACGAGCCCATTTCCTCAACCCAATTGCGCCGATAGAAGATGTCTGCCCCTCCGACCTCATGCCCCCGCGCACCCAAGTGCTTGGCCAGCGACCATCCCAGGTAACCATCTACTCCAGCGATGAATACCCGCATTTCGCCTCCCCTTTGGGGCAAACACCAGCGCGCGTCCCAAGAGAATCAAGGGAGCGGCAAATTAGTTGCACCATCCAAGAAAGACGAGAATGGGCTGTCTAACAGGGTGCTACTTGCACTCGCCAAAATGAGCATCCTTTGTTCGCACCCATGATCAAAAGCGTCGCCCCATCAGACCAACCCTGTCTGCATGATCGGGGGAAGTTTCGCCGCACTCCCACTTGGCCCCTCCCCGTAATGATAAGGAGGGGGTGCGCTGTCGTCGGGGAATCTTACCGGTATTCATTCACTCCGAGTTCGGCTGGGAAGCACACAATCGAGCGGTGCCTATGCCCCTGACATACAGCGTCAACCTCGGAATACTCAACCGATTGAAAAATGACCTGGCACTTCGAACACGCCGGGGTATCTTCGAGATTTTCATGCGAGAATGCGCTCCCACACAGAACTCGCGCGTTGCCGACTTCGGTGCCTCCGGACACCGCGAACATCCGGCGCATTATTTCTTCGAGGAGATGTATCCGCACCGCGAGAATCTCACCGTGATCGCCCGAGCAAGCGAAAACGCGGGTTGGTTCCCTGAACAATTCCCAGGGATTCGTTTTCTCGAAGCGGACCTACGTAACATACCGTTGTCGGATCTGCACTTTGACTGCGGGATCTGCAATGCGGTCGTGGAACACGCAGGACAGCGCGACCAGCAGGCAGCACTGGTACGAGAAGTTTGCCGGGTCTGCCGCTGCGTAGTGTTCACTACTCCTAATAAGCGGTTTCCTATCGAGCTGCATACATTTCTGCCTTTGCTACACTGGTTCCCAGACACTATTTACCGATACACACTCGCACACATTGGCTATAAACACTTCGCCAATGTCGAGAACCTTAACCCCCTGAACGCAAAGGCTTTCATGGGTCTATTCCCGGCCGCCCGTCGCAACCGGTTGCTGCAGCTCGGATTCCCCCTGCTGACTACCAATCTTCTCTGCGTTTCCTCCGAACAATCTCTACACCCATACCTCGATCCTACACATATGAGCCGTGAACCCAATCGACCCAATTGACGGCCCTAGATAAGTGGCCAAATTCCAAAAGATGGCCTCAATTTACCCAAAGGCATGAGAGGACAATCGATCACAATACGTTTAAAGCATGAGCAGGTAGTTGGAATTATGTTCGGCTTCCCGTTCGCTACCGCAACAGGCACAGGCGTCCGCGGAATGCGACTATTTTAGCCCCATCCTGGGTGGATGATGGATCTTGCCTCGATTACCGAACAATTACCTTCGGTTCCTTAGATCAAAGAGCACAAACGAACGCCCCTCGCCAGCCACAGGAAGCCCTCCGTTAATCAGTTCTTCCACAACGGCCGGCGGCGTCACGGCCCGAAACAATAACAAATACTCAGGATGGCGATAAATGGGATTAGCGGCGTCACGCTCGCCGAACAATTTGTACTCTGATAGGTCCAGATCCCGACTATTCAGGGTTGGGTGTATTATGTCCAGCGGCAAACTGGCGGAAAAGGCCCGTGTATAACTAGCGACACTAGCCGGGGTGAAGTCAGACACAACCGAGTGGCCTTCGAGCGCCCTCAGGATTTGAGCGTAATCGCCCAAACCCACTGGTCTCGCAACAACATCTGGAGTAATTGCAAGAACCTTCAGGATCACCAGGACCAGCAGCATCCATGCAGGCCATGGACGGCTCTCGAGATGTTTGCGTAGAGCGAACACGAAGGCTGCGACCGTCCAACCAACGACGCAGATGGTATCTAGATTAAATGTAGGAAACCATTGCATGAAGTATCGAGGAAAAACTGCATACATAATAATGCATGCTCCGGCCGATGACAGTACAAAACCAAAGACCCTCGCCTCTGAAGTTGTTAGAATAGGAATGTCTCCAAAAAGTCTAGCCCACGATAAGGAGATCTCGAACAAGACCAGGCCCACGATCGCTAAAGAAAGCGTGCTTACAGGAATCGCGAGCCATGTCGGCGCAAAGCCTCTTCTCGTCCAGGATATGGCAACAGAAAGCGCAAGTGATAGAAAGAAGCCCCCCAAATAAACAACGATGAATGACGCTACTATTCCGCGAATCACCCTTCTCAGTCGAGCGTTCAGCCCACCTAAACTGACCAATGCACCACACAAAATCACCATTCCAAGAAGCATCACACCAATCATCACGCTCCCATATTTGACTGCCCCTTCCCCTGCGACAATGCGATGAATAAACGCGTAACCTAGGTCCGCGGAATAACTATGCATTCTTTCCCACCATCCAACGGGCGGCGCAAACCCCGGATTCAGGATGTGGTGAGAGGAATAAAATTGGGTTGTATCCTGAGACCAATTCCCCCGGAACAACCGCTCCAGGTGAAGCCGATTTAATGCTTGAAATAGGAAATCTGTCGCCCATGTTCTAAGACCAACACCCGCCAAAACCTGGGCTTGTCGGAGTGCAAAAGCCATGATGAATGCAGACGCCACACAGATGAACAGCCGCAGACGGCTACGCCTTGCGATCAGTTCTGAATAAGCGGTGAGTTGCATCAAGCAAACCAGGGCGAAGGTATAGAAGAAAAAAATGTAATCCACAAAAAGAAGTATCAGCGCAATGATTAGCAAGGCAACGCTAGGAATGAGCTTATTGCGCGCGCGGACCAACTTAAAATGCACGAACAGGCACCCGAAAAATGCGGGGTATGAGAACGCGCGATGTATATTAAATCCCCACACGAATAACGCAGAGGAATCTAGGCATCCAAAAATTAAGAATAGTACTCCTCCAAGGCGAGACCCTGATAGATGCGTCCAAAATAGATATGCAACGTACAACCCGATTAGAAACGGGATGACACTCAATGCATTTTGAGCTTCTATCGAGCGAATTCCAATCTCAGATAAGAAGTAACTGAAGTAGATGCCAACGTTGCCGTGATGGATGTAGAGGTATGGATGCGCTGCGGGATTTGGATTTGTCGCTTCATCCTGAAGGCCCGCCCATCGCCATCCAAATCGTTCAAGGTTCATTGCGCCGTGATAAGCTTCGTATGCCTCCCCTATGATGTCACTTGAAAAGCCCATGAAATTGTTGGGAATCCAGATATAAAGCCCCATGAGCAGGAACAGGATCAGATAAAAGGCGGGGGTCTGTGTGGTCCGTCTCAGCAACCTAGTCCCTTGCACACAGTACCCGAGAATAAAGCTGACCAGTCGTGCGTCCTACTTCCCAAGCTCCAAGTCCGCTGGAGGAGAAGTTAGCGTGAGAACACGATAATCTGCAACGATGTTGAGCACCCGGTATACAGCCAGGAAAATCAACACAGTCACTGTCACGCGGCGACCAATACGCGGCCATCCATCCCTTCCTCTCCCCATTCGCGTTATCCATACCATCGCATAGATCACAAATGCGTACGCTAGTAGCACGAAACTAATGATCATTGGGAATCTGTGGTGCATGTAAATCTCAACCGATAGAGGAGCAAAAAAATATAACCCTAGCGTCTCCGCACCTCCCACCAACGCAACCGTCTTGGCCGCCATCATTACCTGATCGAGTTCAGCACTGTCGCCCTTCCCAATCAATCCCAAGAACCCCAACCCAGTAAACCCCGCAGCGACGACACCTCCCACAACTACCACGCCCAAAGTTACAACTCCCAAGTATGGGGTCCAGAAGATCGTGACATATTGAAGAAATCCCCGTGCGATATGTGACAGGCTATCGTCCGGCACCGCAAACGGACGCAGCACGTGATGCTGAAGATACCACTTGTCAATGTCCCGCATTGGTGGCAGAGGGAAATATATCAGATGGCTGTGCAGGAACGATGTCTTGATCACAGCCGAATAGTAGAGGTCCTTAGTCCAGAAATCGAATCCAAGCCCCCCAATGATTTGCAGTTGTCGCAACAGGAAGGGGATTGCGTAAACCAACAAGACAGCGGTGAGGCGCACACGTAGAGAAAATGAAGATTTCGTGGCCAATATCAATAGGGCCGCAAGGAAAAATGCAAAAACTAAGAAATCATAACCCACCATGAAGCCAATTACGGTGCAAAGGAGGAACGCAATAATATGGGGGAGGTGCTTTTTCTGGCCTTCCTCCAACCATCGCAAGAGATGATAGCCTGACCCAAAAAGCGCCAGCCAATGCCAGCCGCGAATGAGATTGACTGCAAAAACCAAATTGAAATAGTACTCTCCTGCCAGCAATGCCAGGAAAATTAACGCGAACAGAGCTGAACCGGATGCCTGACGCACAAATAGATATGCATAGTAGAGGCCCATGCAGAACGCTACAATTGTCATCAATACAGCAGGAACAAACGGGTGCGGAGAAAAACGTGCGAACAGATAATATACTAATGCCCCAATGTTGACGTTGTGCGTGTACAAATAGGGCCCAACTCGCTGTATGAGCCAATGACCGGTGCCATCTTCAATGTAGTTTTCCCCCGCATCCCTGGACGACAGCGTCTCCCCGGGGGCAGGATAGCAAGTTATGTAGGTGACATATTGGCTGCAGTCTGAAGCCCACGGGAGCCACCCAATTCTCTGTCCCCAAAGGATTAGGCCACATAGAACCAAAGCGGAAATCCCCAGCGCCAACCATTCTTCAGTCGCGTGTCCAGCGAAGCGGATCCGTGAAATTCTTCCCTGGATCCCAATCAAAAGGTTCCCCTCGATCGCCCGACAGATATACACCCTACGCTGATCGACCGGTAAAGTTGCGGGTACGCTGCCAGAATTAACCCTTCATCCAACCCACTTAGTCATTAGCTCATTGCCCCCGGCGGAATTTGCCACTCATAGACATAAGCACGAAACGGATATAAGCACCTTGGAAACTGCAATCTGGGCCACGCGAACACAAATGGGAACGTTACCCAAAATGGGCAGTGAAAAACCTTCCGTAACATATGCGTACCGAGAGGTAGGGATCGGAGGGATACCTCGTCCATCGCGTGCGTGGACCAGAAGAACATGTCAAGTTTTGGATAGATACGCCGAATAATGCCCCACACCGCTCGCTGGATCCAGAAGAAAGGGGGCAATGGGCTCACTTCGATCCCATAGATGCACCCACCCGGTCTTAGGACACGCCCGAATTCTCGGAACGTGGCTTCCAGATTAGCATAGTTCTCGCGCACGCAATGTCCCACGAGGTGATGAAGCAAGTAAAAACACACAATCGCGTCCACGGAGCGGTCCCGGAACGGAAGCCGAGATGACGAGCCAAATATCCGCAGGTCGACCTCCCCATTCAGCCGGACGGACTCCAAGGAGGCATCCACCCCAACCAGAAAGTATCGCGTGGAACGCCGGTATGGCAGTCGAGGCCCACAACCTACGTCGACAACCACACGATCCCCTGGCCTGAGGTCGCCGAGGCGCATGTCGACCCATTTCGTCTGCTGCGAGTAACACATGCACCGCGTGCCGCGCTGCTGGGTTGTCATAGACATCTGCGCGTGCGAGTCGTCGAAGAAAGAAGATCGTTGATGCTCTTCCGCCAGAACGACGCCATCAATAACCTTCAGCGCGCGGCCACAGCCGCTGTTCTTGCACCGCAAAACCTCCCCCTCCATCCCAACCGGCGAATGACACCTGGGACAGGCGAGCAGGTTCCCGAGCGCGTATGCAATATTCTCAGCGGTCGGCACAATTGCCACTAAACATCGAAATGCTCATCTCCTCAAGCGGCGCGGATGATCTTTACTCGCCACGCTATTCCGTAATAGTCCAATAATAGTCGCCTGTATAACGAAGTTCATGAAAAAGTCGGCGCCACACCTCAGGGGAAAAATAGGTCAGCGCCGTCAACTGCCACCGCTCGAAATTCTGTCGCTGCTCTTCGGTCAGGAAGGAATCCACTTGCAAGTACTTGTGCGCCCGGCTCACCCGTTCCATTTCCCGGATGGCCTGCTTGCAACGCGCCAGCTCCAAGTTGTGAATAGTGTTTACCGAGATGACAAGGTCGAACGATTTATCGGGAAAGGGGAGCTGATCGGCGGTTCCGATTACCAAAAAGGGTTTGACGCCATCCATCGCATGCTCAATTGCATACGCCGAGACATCCAGCCCCGCAATCCGGACCCCCGGAATGACGCGCTGCAAATCGCTGAGCAAAAACCCTTTGGCGCACCCGACATCGAGGATCCGGTGCTCACGGGTGAGTCCATAGAATTCCTGCATGTGCTTTGCGACGGGGATCCAGCGTCCGTCGTAATGATAACCGCCGTATCCCTGCGTCCGGTCACCATCGAAGTATTCCTGCCCGAAACGGCGAGCAACTTCACGTTGGAGAGGTCTGGACCGCTCGCGCGCCCGTATCGGTCGCTTGATCTTCGGGTAGGAATCAAGAAGGTTCACTTCTCGCATGATTAGGGTCTCGCCGTGGTCGCATACATCTGCTCGAACGTCGCGCGCATGGCGTCTTCGAAGCCCGAAAAGGAAAAAACTCCCACCTGTTGACGTAGGCGCGAAACATCAAATTCCCGGTGAGTCACACCACCGTTTCGATGAAGATGGGACACCGCGAACTCAAACGGTACAGCGCGCCTCAGCACCTCTACGACCTCTGCAAAAGAACGGCTGACCCCGGTGGCCACATTGAGCACGCCTGTCGCCTCGGTCTTGATGAGCCGCCCTACAATGCGAAGCAAATCGTTGATAAAAAGATGATCCCTTCTCTCCTCTCCTTGCCCAAACAGGCGGATGGAACGTTCTCGAATTATCGAACGGATGAAGGCGTTAGGACCATAGGAGTTGTGCGTATCTCCAGGACCAAAAACCGCAGTCGGGCGCAACACGAGCAGGGGGATACCCTTGGCCTGCATCGACTTCCGAATCACACACTCAGCGGTGTATTTCGAGATTGCATAATAGTTCCCCCCCGGCGCCACGGGCGTGTCCTCCGTTATTGCCTGGGTCTGGATCGGGTAAACGGCGTCTGAACTGATGCAAACACACTTTGCGGGAGGGTGCGCCTCAAGAAAAGTACCGAGGTGCCCTGCCATCGCGATGTTGTCCATGAGCGTCCTCAGAGTATCTCCCCTCTCGCGTGTGATCGTCGAGGCGAAGACCACAACCGTCTCACTGTCCACATGCGCTGCCAGTGCTTGCACCCCCTCTTCCAACCGCAAATCCATCGTCCTCGAAGAAAACCCGAGGACATCACAATCCCCCTCACGCTGGAGATGTGCCTGCAGGCCGCTACCAATAAAGCCGGTGTTCCCCAAGATCACGACTCTCGGCATCAGATCTCAAACCCCCGCTCGCCCAGGATTCCCGTTCCATCGAATCCACCGAGGTGCGCGCCGGCGAGGTACTCACACCGTCTAAAATACTTCACGGGGGCAATCCCAAGGAACAAGGCAAGCGGCCGACCGATATCAATCGATCATCCCCCGCCCCATGGAAACGTACCGGATTCCCTTGAATTCCTCCCGGCGCTTTTCGAGAGCGCCCACGCAGTCGATCACTACGGGGTTCCGCATGGCCCGCATGAGGGTAGCCGCATCAACCGTCTCAAACTCGTCCCAACCCGTCATGATCAACAAACAGTCCGCGTGGGCAAGGGCTTCATCCCGGGAAGAGGCCACCGTCGTGCCTTCTGCCAAAACCGGAGACTGCACAACGGGGTCGTACGCCCGAATGGTCGCCCGCGACCGCAGGCTGGAAATCACGCTAAGCGCAGGCGAGTTCTTCAGTGAGTGGGTCCCCTTCTTATACGCCAAACCCCACACGGCAATCGTTGGCACCGGGACATAAGCGAACACCAGGGATTCAAGTTTGTCGAGAACCCACCGCAGTCGCCGGGCGTTGCATGCGACGATTGCTTCTATTAGAGAAGTGTCGGTTCCATACTCTTCCGCAAGAGTTCGTAGCATCACCAGATCTCGTTCCAAGTTGCCACCAGAGATCCCGAGGCCTGGGTGAATGTAGGCCGCCGGACCAATGCGCGCATCCAACCGGAGCGCGGGAATGACCTCCGACCAATCCGCGCCCACTCTCTCACAGAGGTCTGACAGCGTATTTGCGAAAGTCACCCCACAAGCAAGATAGAGATTAATCGCCGCCTTCGTTAGCTCGGCACTTTCATATCGCATGCGCTGTACTGGACAACCGAAAAGTTCGAGTTCCCGTTTCAGTACATCGGGCAGCAGGCAGTCAGGAGCCTCGCACCCCAACATGATCCGCTCCGGATGAAGAACACGATCCACCGCCTGCCCGAACACCAAGGTCTCCACCCAGTAGAACACGGCCAGGTGCTTATCGGGATGGTTCCGCCCGATGCGCTCTACCAGCGAGCGCGTGAAACCGGGCGGAAGTTGACTCATGAGGACCAACGTGGTCAGGGGCTCCAAGTGCGGGATCGCTTCCTCCACGAGCTTACGGATGGCCGACACGTCACCGCGGTTATCCTCAGTGGTCGGGACATCCTGCGAAAGAACAACCAGGGGGCACGCGGCCAAGGTGGCAACGTCCGTGTTGAATGTCATCCTGGGGCGCGCGGATCGTAGGAGCTCGGCAAGTCCCGGCTCATGGACGGGAATTTGTGATCTGGTGAGCGCTGCAATAATACTGTTGTCGCGATCGACCCCAATCACATCATCGCCTCGCGAAGCCCAGGCGATGCTGGTCACAAGGCCGAGATGCGAGAGCCCTAAGAAACCGATCGGCGCAGTCGGGGGCATGTCAGCTCAACGAGGAGGTCGCCAAATGAAGGAGTGTGCGGGACATCCAGAGGTCGTTTTCGAATGAAGTTTTGTTCGCGATCACCATCTGCTCAAAATGTGCAAGGTCTGCAGCCCATGTAGGGTCGGGTGCGGTGACTACCTCCCGGGTTTCATCTGGGACTCCACTCGGAAAACGGCGCCGCTGAATAACCAACTCGCTCGCGCCCCATTTCGTCAAGCCTTCCATTTGAAGTGCGCCTCGCGCCCCGATCACTTCAATCGTCCACCGATTCTTCCAACTCAGGTAGCTACATTCAATCACGATACGGCGATCCGTCGTGGCAAGGATGCAGTGGTCAGCCCCCGTGAGCTCATGTGCACCCCGTTCCCAGATCAGGAAATCCGAACCGGCCCGGCCGAAGACGAAACCAGTCAAATCAACAAGATGGCTCGCCAGATCCTGCAAAACCCCCAGCCGATCATCTCGCCACGTGCCGGCAACGCTTCCAGCGGTCCCGTACCCGTAAAACATCCTGGCTCGATAGACGTCCCCAATTGATCCGGCGGCGATAAGATCTCGAAGTCTTATGACGTGGGGCTCGAACCGAAAGTTGTAGGATGTGTACCAGATCACTCGCCGCCGTTGTGCCGTCTGTTGCAGGTGATGCGCCGTTGCCTCGTCAGGAAATATCAACGGCTTCTCCACAAGCGCATGCTTGCCGCGGTTCAATAGAAAATCCAAAAGTTCGATCTTTACCTGATTCGGAACCGCGAGCACGGCTGCATCATACTGCGCCAGCGGGCACTCCGAAAGGGTCCGATAGTCGGCCGCCGTGTTATAGGGATCCACCGTAGCAATGCATCGCCCACCAAGCAATTGCTTCCGTTTCAACCCAATATTGCCATAGCCGACGACGAGGTATTTCATCGGTATTGCGCCGACTTCTCCAGCGCGTCGAGCTTTTGCGCCACCTCCTGAGGGGTAACCGACATGTTGCCCTGTCGTTCGCACGCGTTCGCAGCTGCCACCGATCCGAGAATCGCGGCAACAACAATATTCTCGGTCACACGCTGGGCCAGCGACGCGTACGCGAGCAATGCGTCACCCGCCCCGATTGGATCAACGATGTGATCGGCGAAGCTGTCGACCGTGAAAAACTCTCGGGGCATGTTCCCGGGAGTCCGGTAGCCAATCAACCCTCGCTCGCCCAGCTTCAAGATCAGTGCCCGGCAACGAGCCGCTTGGAATAGCTTGAGGGCCAGCGGGCGGACGACGGAATCTTGATCCCCCAACGCGAATCGGGCTTCGCGCTCATTGGGGGTCAACAGATCAAACTCCGTGAAATCGAGAATGTTGCCCCACCGGTTGCTGACTTGGCTGTCCGCCACCCGGAGGGCCCCCGCCGGAATATACTCCTTGAGCTGCTTCACCGTATGGTTATTGAAGATCCCGTGCCGGAAGTCACTGAATATAACGACCTCCGCTGGACTGGTGCGCAGGGAATCGCCGAGGGTGTCGAGAGCGTGCTCGGACACCGCGCGGTTGTCTACCCGATCTACCTGAAGCAACCTGTATCCCTCGCTGAAGAAGCGCTCTTTGTACGTTGTCGGCCGAACCTTATCGATCACCGGAGCGAAATGAATGCCCGCGTGAATCATCTCCCGCACAACGAATTCCTTCGGCTCGTCATCTCCGAGCACGGTCGAGAATGTCACCTCAGCCCCGGTAGCCTGCATGTGCTTGGCCACGGCCGCCGCTCCCCCCGCAAAAAGCTCTTTGCGGTCGTAGCGCACGCTCAATGTCGGCGACTTCGCGGTCGCACCGAGCAGGGAACAGTAGCAGTAGCTGTCGACGATCGTATCGCCAAGGACGTGCACGTGCACTCCACGAAAACGCTCCAGCGCCCGCCGCAGGTCGGCGAAGCTGATGCCTTCAGACTCCATCAAGATGAGGAGTTTATCAACAGCGATCTTGGGAGGGTGCTCCTCGATAAGCGCGGAGGACGAGTACACGACATCCCCCGGTGTAAACAGGATCTCGCCACCATATGTTTCCAACGCTGCCATTTCGTCGCGGGTCTTCGACGGGAGGCCATTTGCCAAATATTCATAGCCTTTCGCGAAATAGTCCGGCTCAAGAAACAAAATGTTCTCCGTCGGGGTCGCATTATGATCGATGATCACAAAGTCAACAATCTCAAGTGCCGCGAGATTGGTGGCCCGTAGCTCCTCAGGCACGTACGGCCGGTAATCGGCCTTTGTGATCTGCGCATCCGCGGTGATGCTGGCAATGAGCAGGTGAGCCTTATCCTTCGCATAGGCAAGATGACGCAGGTGCCCGGGGTGAACGATATCAAAAACCCCATGGCACATCACGACCGTCTTGTTTCGCGGACGCTTGCCGATGATTTCAGCCACCACTTCTCGGGTTTTAATCTTCTGGCGGAAATCTGCGCCCACGGGGCTCTCCTCTCGTCAGGATCGCTGCTGTCCGAGAAATCGAAACCACGCTTCCGTGGCCACCTGGATCGACTCCGGGGTCCAAACCGGGGCGGTCGCCCAATTCTCGAGGGTCTCCAGCATGCGGGCGACGCCATTTTCGAATGCCACATGAGGAGTCCACCCGAGATAATTGCGAATCTTCTGGGTATCGGCCCAGGTGCAATCAGGCTCCCCCGGACGCTTCGGCACATGGACAACATCGCCTTCGAGAAGTTCCACCAACCGGTTCACGCTCTGCGGTTGTCCCGCCCCGAGATTAAAGACCTCGCACGTGTAGGGCGACTCGGCCGCCAAGAAAAACGCGCGAGCAACGTCCGTCACATAGACAAAATCACGCGCTTGGGTACCATCTCCAACCA
The DNA here is from genome assembly GCA_035307765.1 of bacterium. Lineage (NCBI taxonomy): Bacteria > bacterium. The sequence goes on from DATGHU010000011.1 coordinate 20,393, forward strand.
CCGTAAACGGGCATCCCTTGCATTTCTGGGCGAGGAAAACCCCAAACACCGCACCATACGCCCCCGCAGTGCGCGCACGGGGCCCGTAGGCATTGAAGATCCGCAGCGAGACGACCGGCAGGCCGTAGACTTTTCCCCAGTGCAACACCGCACACTCTCCCAGATACTTGCTCAACGCATAAGGATACTCTGGGGCGATCGCAGCGGTTTCCGGGGTCGGAACTTCCGGCATCGATCCGTAGCACGAGGAGGATGCCGCGTATATGAACTTCCGGACCCCCGCGTTCCGAGCAGCCTCTAATACCCGCAACGTTCCCATGACGTTGACCTGCATATAGACAAGGGGGTGCTCGATCGATGGGACGATGTCTCCAACGCCGCCAAAATGGAACACATAGTCAACGCCCACAAACCATGCTGAGTCGGCAGGGAGGTCGTTTATATCCTCATGGCAAATGGCAACACGGGGGTTGCCCGAGTGTTGCGCCAGATTTTCCCGCCGTCCCGCAGCCAGGTTGTCGATAACAACGACATCACATCCTCGTTCAACCAGGAGATCCACCATATGGCTGCCGATGAAGCCAGCCCCCCCCGTAACGATGGCTTTCATGCAGAGACCAACCTACTTTCTCCCGACGCTAGCATCCGCGCCCGTTTTGCCGTTAGACAAGATGTGATGCTTTGATCGTTTTGACATTATAATATCTGACATCTTCAAGGGGGTTTGGAATTCTCCCCGCTTGAAACGCCGCGCATAGATCGGCGACTGCATCTTCGACTGTCCGTTTCGGCTCATAGCCCAATTCTCTTCGAATTTTATCGGACGACACATGGTAGGAACGTATGTCATCCGTGGGGGTGGTCTCCATAGCAATGGGCTTTAGATGGGGCATCTCGGTTGTCACGATCGATCGAACGATTTCGCCCAACTCCGCGATGGAGTTATTCTGATACGAAGCATTGAAGATCTTCCCGGCGATTTGGTTCACGGGAAATTCGAGCAGGTCCGCATAGAGATCAGTGACATCTTCGATATGAATATTCGGACGCTTCTGCGACCCACCGAAGATCGTGATCTTGCGCTTATTCACGGCAAGGTTCGTCAATATGTTGACGCTGAGATCCAACCGTAGTCTGGGCGAATACCCACAGACCGTAGCCGGCCTAATAATGACGGTCGTGAACTCTGGAGATTGTTGCTTCAACAGGACTGGCTCGCACAACCCTTTATATTTATTGTAGTCGGTTAAGGGGACGAGTGGGTGTTCCTCCGTTACATTCGGACTATCGCTCACGCCGTAGACGCTCGACGTCGAAGCGTAGACGAAGCGCCGCACGCCACTGTGCTTGGAAATTGTCACGAGGGGGTCGAACGCATCGTAGTTGATCGACTTACTGAGGGTGGGATTCAGTTCGAAGCTCGGATCATTGGAGATACACGCCAAGTGAATCACGGCGTCGCACCCGGGAAGGGCCCGCTTGAGCAACGCCTGGTCACGGATATCCCCCTTGATCTGTTCAAGAGCCGGATTCGTCTCATGGGAAGCCAATACACGATCTCCAAACAGATACAGATCGACGATCTTGACACGATACCCGCGAGCCAGCAATTTCGGTACGAGAATCGCCCCGACGTACCCCGCCCCTCCGGTGACCAGCACAGTCTTCATGGTTTTGCCTTTTCCTTAAGCGAGGCCGTTTTCACCGATCCCAGTCTTCCTCGCCAAACTCTCCCGACGCGGAGCCTCCACCATGTCCCCAAAATTACCGCAAGCGCCATCCGGATGTTGCGGAAAGTGATGGCTTTGGACTTTCCAAACGCTCGCTCCTGATGAATCAGGCCCACTTCAATAAAACTTCGCCCACCATCCAGCGCGTGCACCAACATCTCGGTCAAAAAGAAGAAGCCCGTGCTGCGGCTGGGAAGCGCCATTGCCAGCTGAGTAGGATACACCGTCGGGCCCTGATAGTAGTGAAGATGATGCCCAAACAACGTATTCAGGAGGGTAGTGCACACCCAAGTCATCACTCGACGATGCCACGCGCGCGCTTCGCGATTCGCGTGGTAGGGAATGATGAGGTCAGACGATCCCACGGCATCAAAGATCGCCCGAATTGAATCCGCGTGCACCTCGCGGTCACCGGGGAGGAAGCCGAAATACTCCTTTGTCGCTAGCCCCAATGCCGTCCGATATCCCCGGGCGATGCCCTCCTTGCTTCGGTTGTGAATAACCCGGATCCGCGGGTTGTCACGCGCAAGCCCCTCCGCCACTTCCGCTGTTCCATCGGTGCTACCATCGTCGACCAAAAGGATCTCATAATCGGTCAGCCCAGGCTGAGTTGCAGCGACGATATCGTGAATGGCGCCTTCGAGATTCCTGGCCTCGTTGTGTGCGGGGACGAATATAGAAAGCGACGGTCGGGACGTGGTCATCACAACCTCAGTATGGGCCGGGGAATCTGGCCTGAACGTCAGCCAGCACCTTGCCGGCTGATTCGTGTCGCCCCATAGTGTCCAGGCAAGCCCGCATGATCGTCATGGGCGTGGGATGGAACGCCTGTTCAAGTGGCCTGGAGACTGGCGCAGGACAGTCAGGAAGAGTCACTCGTCGAACGGGAGCTTTCAAATCCGCGTGTGCTTCCTCCGCCGCGAGCGCCGCTATCTCACTAGAGAAGCCACACATGGCCCAACTCGTATCCGCGACCACGAGTCGGCCAGTCTTCCTCAGCGAGCAAAGGATCGCGTCCCTATCGAGCGGTCGGATGCTCCGCGGATCGATCACCTCCGCGCTGACATCATATTCGGCAAGGACATCGGCTGCGCGAGTGGCCTCAAAGGCCATCAGCGACGCCCCGACGATTGTCACATCCGTACCCTCTCGAATCACCCGCGCAGTGCCAAACGGCACCGACACCGGATCTTCTGGGACCTCGCCCTCCAACTCGTATAGTGCCCGGTTCTCCAACAATACAACCGGCGTATCACCCCGGAGAGCAGCACAGAGCAGTCCTTTGGCATCGGCGGGAGATGCCGGAGTTGCCACGTAGAGCCCGGGAAAATGGGCAAAGAGCGCCTGAAGGCTCTGCGAGTGCGTGGCCCCCTGCCCCCAGCCCCGACCAACAATACCTCGAAAAACCACCGGGACCCCGTGCTCAGAGGCGTACATGTACTTCCATTTCGCCGCTAGGTTTAGGATCTGGTCCAGAGCCAGGAACATGAAATCGTTTCTCGGATGGACAACCACGGGCCGTTTACCCATCGCTGCCGCCCCAATCGCAATCCCCGCAAATGCGTTCTCGCAGTTCGGGATATCGATCACTCGAGCCGGTCCAAATCGCTCGTACGCCCCCCGCGTGGTCCCGAATATTCCCTTGAAATCGTCCACACCGATGCCCGCGACGAAAATATTCGGGTCCCTCTCCATACTCTGAACGAGGGCTTGGCTAATCGCCTGCCAGTACTTCAATCGCTGCACAAATACCCCCGTTAAATCACAGGCATCGTAACAAGCTGGGTCGAACGTCGGGACCGAAATTGGGGTGCTCTGTGTCCGTCTCCCAATCCCACCTCATTGATCAGTACGTCCCCTCGAGTAGGCTATCGGGGGAAGGAAACGGACTGCGCTTCGCTACGGTCACGGCGTCAGCGATTTCTTGCTGAAACTCTCGGCGCCAGGATTGCAACTCGTCTCCGGCACAGACGGAGTGTCCCAAGCAATATTCTGAAAGTCGCTTAATCGGACACCGCTCCATCCACTCCTCAACTTCTGCTTTCGAGCGGTATCCTCGATCGAAATCCCACAGTGGTCCCACGTGCTCTCGCCAGCGATACGTCGCGCATTCCAGAAAGGACGGCCCGCCGCCCTCGCGACCTCGCTCCACCGCCTGCTGAGTTTCATGATAAACCGCAACGGCGTCGTTCCCGTCCACATGAGCCGACGGAATCCCATAGGACCGCACCCGCTCGTAGATCGCCCGGTCCGTCGGGTGCCGGACCGCCAATGGAGTATGGGTTGAGTACAGATTGTTCTCACAAACAAATATCACTGGAACCCTGCGAACCGCCGCGAAGTTCAAGCTTTCGTGAAAAATGCCTTCCTCAACGGCGCCGTCGCCAAAGAAGCATACCGCCACCCTAGGCGTGTTGTCCATCTGGAATGCGAATGCCGACCCAACGGCCACCGCGATTGTTTGCCCAAGAATGGCAGAAGAGGCAATGATTCCAACGTCAGGCTGCGTGAGGTGCACGGATCCACCCCTCCCCCTCGCTGCCCCGATCTCCTTCCCGTAGAGTTCCCCCACCATGCCGATCAGGCTACCGCCCTTCGCCAAGTAATGCGCGTGACACCGATGGCCGCTATAGATGACATCTTCTCGCTGAAGTGCGGCGCAAACCCCGACAGCCACAGCCTCTTGGCCGATCGAAAAGTGCGTGGGAGTGCGCATCTCTTGCTCGGCATAGAGTTCGGCGAGCGTTTCTTCGACGCACCGGATGCGCATCATCTGCCGCAGCAAGGTGCGCACAAGGATACCGGGGACTTCCTGAGCGTCCTTTCGAGTAATGGTCATTGAGTGTCTAGCCGTTGGTGGGGTGTTCCAATCACAAAGGCCCCCCGTCACCGCATGTGCCCAGTTTCACCGGAGATATCCGGGGTTCAAGCAGCGTACCCCCCCGTCACGGCAAACCCGTTCTCAGACCAACGTAGAGGGGGCGCCAAATGGGGCATCATGTGGGAGTTCGATTCAAATAACACAATTCCTCCGAAAAGAGTCAGCCCCTCGCAGGTGGCTCATAGGGGGTGGGTCGCCACGAGCGCCGCGGTGGCGCTGGCTTAGGGTTGGCCTCTGCGTTTTTGGAGGGGATTGGCGTTCAGTAGTTCTTGCTTAGCTTTACCGTCCGCCGCTGGCCTTCAATTACTTTGAAAGCTGGTCCGGCAAACGCCAACCGAATGGCCGGGTCCAGCTTGACAATTGCCCACATATCCCACGGACCCCCATCTTCGGCGACGACGGTGTTGTGGAACGGGCCTGTGCCTTCGCGCGCACTACGCACTAGAGGCTCACTTGAGCATTGCGAGAGACGTGCCCCCGGCCGCAGGGACACGAAGGCTCCAGCCATATACAATGTCGGCGTGCGTATGCAAATATAGTATTGAGGGTGCAGGTAATTGGTGTTGGTAGCTCGGTCAGCTTCCCATAATTTGTCCCCGGATATCAACTGAGTGATCCCCCCCGCTCCCTTTTCGTATTTCTCTTCGGAGACGAGGTCGTCCGCATAGGCCCATGCCCCCGTAAAGTAGGCAATGGGCGCGGCGTACACGTCGCTGATGAACGTCGTCCCTCGGTATGGCGGTTGTGCCAACTGACGCATGAACTGATAGTCGGTAGGCGATATCGCCGTGACGTAGACGGTTTGTATCCTCGCCCAGTAGACAACCGCCAACAAGAGCACGACGAGCGAAACCCCCCGCGCGATATGCGGCACAACGACACGTCTCAGATGCTCCCCGGGTCGGCGCCAGGGGGGAGAAGCTGTTCGAGGCTGCGCACCCACCGTACGGTGACTCGCCTGGGCGATTGCAATCAGCATGTAGAGACAGAGGGCTGTCCACACATCCACAATGAAAACGGCCAGCGGTACGTAACGGACTAAGTATCCCTGAGAAAGGTACCCGGGCGAAAGCACGTACAAACACACATACCCCGCCCCAACGGCCACTAGATATCTGAAACCCCCCATGAGGTTGCCATCATCGTGAGGCCGAAAGAGCGGTTGGTCAGCCCACCAGACCACAATCAATCCCAGGAGATAAGCACCGGCCAATCCCGCAAGCAACACAACAAGGGGAAAATAGCGCTGGATCGTCCCCAGCCAGATCGGGGCGAAATCAGCGCCGTAGAGGTGCCGGTAATACAACCCATATCCGGCGGTGGCGAAAAGGACGAAAATCACGAGGCCGAGGCGGTGCCAGACGCGCTCATCGCCCGGGGCCTTTGATGTGGAAATAGCTCCCTTTATGCGAACGCCAGTGCGGACCAGCCATGTGACGGTCACGACCCACATCAGCCAAACGAGATATGGCGTATTGACAAGCACCCCGAATTTACCGAGGGTGTGGAGAAACAACTTGATGCTGAGATATCCGCGAGTATCGGGGTTATCACGCCAGTAGACAATGTGGTGCTGCAGGAAGAACTGCAGCGTATGAATGGCCCCGCTTTCCCCGCCGGATTGGATGTAGAAATTTCGATTCAAGATCGTGCGCTGGAAATCGCTCCAGGTTGTCGCCAACCCGAGAAATGCGACATTCTGCCCGATCAATCCCCCTAACGCAACAATCGCCCCCGCCCCGGCAATTACCGCGGCGCGAAAAATGAGACCTGGCTGCTTCCAGTAAATGAGCAACCCATAGCATACGCAGGTCGCGACCGTAAAGATTGCGAAATTGATCTCGAAATAGAACAATGCCACGCAGGTGAGAAAGAACAAGCCCCCCGCCCGACGAGCGTGCCGGCCACCCAGGGCTAGAACACAGAGCAGGCAGGCGAAGAAGAAAAATCCATGCCACACTCGAAACGAATTCACCTCCCACTGCATAAATGACAAGTAGTCGGTGGCAAGAACAGCGCAGACCAGGAAGGCAAAAAGATTTCCCGCAATGCGCGAGAAAAATGTAAAACACATGTAGATACCAGCCGAACCCACCAAGAGTGCCAGCAGCGCAATCTGCCACTCAACGCGCGTCAGCCCCAAGCGCATCAGGAGCAAAACCGGAAGGCGTGGAAAGTTGCCCTCGTGTGTATACACATAAGGATGCGCGGCTGGATCAAGGGAATACGCTTCGTCCGTGAGCCCTAACGCTCCACCAAAACCGAAATGAAGCAAATTCCGGGCGTGCATATAGGCGGAGAAACTCTCATTGTTGTCCGACCCGTAGGGCAGAAAATGCGACACGGTCAGCACGGCACTGACCAGCACCAAGTACAATCCGAGGGCCAGCCAGAGATACCGTTGCCGATGACCACCCCTCTGCTGTGCAGGCGCGGATTGGCCCATCCCAGTATTATCGTTTAGGGTTGCACTCTCTCGCAAGCTCCGGCCCTCAACTGTTCCCTGCGCTCGAAAGCACCGCTACCCAAGAAACCGTTCTGATTGCTCCCCCGACCATTGACTCCCGAACAGAAGCGAACCAAACTCAACGCCAAGAAGATACTTCGGCCGCCGGCCGAGCAAGCCCTGTGCAGGTTGAAGGAACGGTGGCCTGCACGCATGAGGAATTTAGAGGAAGTTCCTACCACCATGACGCATAAGCAGAGGCGTGATTGTCGACCCCAGTTCTCTTCGAGATCCGAACTGCTGATGTATCGTTGCGCCCGTTCGCGCCAGAGATCGAGAGGGCCAACCGCTTGATTATCACGCGCAGTCCACTACGGGTCTCCCTAGGCGGAGGCGGCACAGACCTGCCGTCATACTATCGCCGACATGGAGGATTCGTCTTGGGCGCCGCCATCGACAAGTACGTCTACATCACGCTGCATCAGACATTCGCCCAAGAACTCATTGTGAAGTACTCGAGAATGGAACGAGTCAAATCTGTGGACGAGGTCCAGCACGAGATCGTTCGAGAGGCCCTGAAGTTGACGGTAGATGGGCCCCCCCATCTCGAAATCACGAGCATGGCCGACATTCCGGCGGGGACTGGATTGGGGTCTTCTGGCAGCTTCACCACCGCCTTGCTCAAAGCGCTCCATGCCCATAGGAAGAATCTGATCCACCCGCAGGAACTCGCTGAGCAAGCGTGCCACATCGAAATTGACGTTTTGGGGAAGCCGGTGGGCAAACAGGATCAGTACATTGCTGCGTACGGAGGCCTAACTTGCCTCCACTTCAAGCCTGACGGCGGTGTCGAAGCCTGGCCGCTCAAGATCCCAACCGATGTCCTGCATAATCTTGAAGACAACCTGCTCTTATTCTTCACCGGTTATTCTAGGTCGGCGCCAGAAATTCTCCATGACCAGGATGAGAAGACCAAGTCAAGTGATGGCGCGATGTTGAACGAGTTGCACGCCGTCAAAGAGATCGCCATGAAGAGCAAGGAGGCGTTGGAGAGCGGGGACCTGGTTCGGTTTGCGGAACTGATGAACACCCATTGGGAGCACAAGCGACAGCGCTCTCAGGGCATTAGTAACACCCAGATCAACGAGTGGTATGACCTCGCCAGGGGCAGTGGCGCGTTGGGAGGGAAGCTCGTCGGGGCCGGTGGAGGAGGGTTCCTCATGTTCTATTCGGAGGATAAGGTACCGCTCCGTCGCGCGATGCGGGATGCCGGGTTAACCGAAATTCGGTTCAGATTTGATTTCGAAGGCACGAGATTGATTGCACAATCATAGGGGTCGCCGCCCCCCACCATGTCGTCCTTGAAGCAGGCAAGCAAGAGTTTATTCATCCTGGGAACGGGGCTGGTCATCTACTGGCAGCCGCTCGGGCGGTGGATCCCGATAAAGCCGAGCGATATCGTCTTCATCTTGGGTCTCTGCGCGTGGATGCTCGTTTCTCTTAAAGAGAAGCGAACGCCGCAACTGTCGGGTGGGAGCATGATGCCCGTCCTCCCCATCCTGGCTCTCCTAGTCTCCGTGCTTGGCGCCACCCTCGCCGGCTATTTGCGCTACCACCTGGCTATGACCCGCGAAGGAGCGATCCTCCTCATCCGGCTGGCCGTCTGCATGGCCCTGTTCCTGGCTGTCGGTCGTTTCGCCCTGATCGATCGAGGGTTCAGACGGCGAACCGGGCTGGCCTTGTTGTCGCCCATCGCGCTTTTCCCGGCGATGCTGGTCCCGGCTGTGGCACTAAGCATGTGGGGGGGGGACGGCCGCTTCCAAGGGCTCACGGTGAACCCAAACACCGCCGACTTGGCATTTATCATTGCCCTGGCGCTTGCCGGTACGCTTGCGATGCACGCCGTGGCGATGAAACACCCCCGGGCTGCGGCCGGCTTTTCAATCGTGGCCATCGGCATGCTCACGCTCATCGTGTGGACTGAATCGAGAGCATATCTCGTAGGAGCGTTCGCGTCTGTCATCGTCGGCGGAGCCCTCACTGCTTCGAGCCTCAAGCTCCCCAAGCTCAGGGTCGCAGCCGCCGCCGCGGGCGTCTGTGCGGTCGCTGCTACGGCGAGCGTGCTGCTGGGCCCTCCCTCACTGGCGCACTCCTACCTCATTAGGATGTCCCTGGAGACATCCGCCGCGCAGCAGACCGAGGCCCTATCGAACTGGGCTCGTATATCCGCCTCCGGGGGGCCGCCGCCTCAGGCATCGGGACGCCGCTCCGCGGTCGACCGTGGGGCCTTTGGTAGGCTGGTGCGGTTCCGTGATGCGATCGGCCGGCGGCTGATCGAGAACCCTCATGTCCAGGCCGCAGCCTATTATGCGCAGCTCCTCTCCACCAACTCCTTGGGCTTCGGAGTCAACTACGGAGAGAAGTTCTTCATCTATTTCCCGTGGATCAACCGGAACCACCAAGGAGCAAACAGCATCCTCGACGTGCCGGTGTACGGAGGCATCGGCGCCGTCCTCAGTGTCGCTTATCTAATGTTTCTCGTGGCAAGGAGGATTAAGGAACACCTAGCAGCGGAGGCTGATGAAACGACCTCCTACGGGCTCGCCGCCGCGGCGGCCTTAGGGGGCCTCTGGGTAGCAGCGATTCTCCTGGGCTCCCCGATCTTCGACTACCAGTTCTGGATCGTGTCGGCAATCGCGCTTTCGTAGCGGGAAGAGGCGCGCTCCCCCACCCCGGGACCTCACAAGCAGTCCCGCATCAACTCACCCCACGCCCGCCCGACCGCCGCGTCCCTCCACGGGGGAAGGCGGAAGCGTTGGCGCAACGTCCACACCGCCCGCGCGGAGACCCGAATCATGCGCGCGGGAATCATCCTAAGGCCGGTGCGAACCGCGCGCGCCACCAGTGGCGGGAACAAATCGGCCAGGAGGCCATCGACCTGAGCGGGATCCTCGCTGGCGAGATAGGCCGCGGCCAACCTGAGCTTGCATCGCCGCAGAATCCCGGCGGCCGCGCATGCCCCTCTCTCCGCCTCGTCCATTTGCGCGAACAAGCGCTCAAACATCTCGAGGGTGTGCCGCTTCAGGATCCACTGAATGTCCATCCGGGTATTGCTGCCCCGCCGAATTTCGACGACGACCAAGGCCTCGTCCAGATGGGCAAACCGGACCCCCGCCCGCGCCAGCCGCAGGCACAGGTCCCATTCCTCTGGATAGTAGCGCTCCTCGCGAAACAGGAACTCTCCCCGCAGGATGTCGCCAACGGCCATGATGGTGTTCGGGTTGATAAAGGACGAACGCAGCAGTTCCGCAAACACGCTGCGCGGGTCGCCGTAGTACCTGCGCCCCCGCAGCCGGTCGGGTCGATTGGGGTAGTAGTGGAGCGCGTCACAGAAGACGACCTGGTAATCCGGGTGTGTCTCCAGGAGTTCCACCTCCCGCTCCACCTTCCGCGGGAAATAGCAATCGTCGGCGTCCAGAAACGTAACGTACTTCCCGCTGCTGATTCGTATCCCGCGATTCCGCGCCGCGCCTTGCCCCCGATTCTCTTGGGCGATGTAGGTGATCCTGGAATCTCGAAATGACCGCACGACTTCGCCGGTATTATCCCTCGACCCATCGTCCACGACGATGATCTCGATGCGCTGATGGGTTTGCGACAGCGCAGTCTTGATCGCCCGGCCCACGTACGCAGATGCGTTGTAGGCGGGGATCACAATGGACACGAGCGGCGGGCCGTTGCTGCTCATGGCTTACCCGGGTTTCCCGCCAACGAGAATTCATCGCCGAGTCGCGCCCAGCGGGTCTCCAGTCGTCGAAGATCCTCTGGTCGATCGATCCAGTAGAGCTTTTCGCGCTTCGACATACGGTACCCGTACAGTCGCGCGTTTCGCGCGATGAGCTCCGGGAACACGTCGCGCCCGAAGTCCACGCTGCGTCTCGATGGGATCATCTCGACGATCTCGGGCTCGAGGACAAGAATCCCGGCGTTGACCCAGTGCGTGAACACCTCTCGCGGCTTCGGCTTCTCTAAGAAGCGCTTCACGCGATGGTCGCGGTCAAGCCCCACGATGCCGCTGTGGACGGCGTCGCGCCGGTGGAACAGTGCGATCGTCCCGATCCCTCCCTTCGTTCGGTGGCAGGCCCACAGGCGGTCCAGGAGGCATGTGCTCAGGTTGTCGCCGTACCAGACGAAGAACGGGGCGTCGAAAAACCGACGCATCCGCCTCACCCCACCGGCGGTGCCCAACGGCTGCTCCTCGACCGAGTATCGAATCCGGACGCCCCACGCCGTCCCGTCCCCAAAATAGTTGGTGACCATTCTCGGTAAATGGTGGAGGTTGATAACGATCTCGGTCACGCCGAACTGCCGCATCCACCTCAGCGTGTATTCCAAAAGGGGCCGCCCGCCGATCGGCATCATGCACTTGGGGGTGGTGTCGGTCAGAGGCCTGAGGCGCGTCCCCAACCCAGCGGCGAGAATCATGGCCCTGGTCGGCAGATCGTTGGGGTTCCGGGAAGGCATCACGTGAGTCCGCGCCTGCGGCTTCCGCTATTGCGGGAGCCGCACGACACCGCCATTCCTGCTGGACTCGTAGACCGCGTAGGCCATCCTTATCGCCTGCCACGCGTCGCTCGCATTCCCCGACGGCTCCCGCCCCTCGCGAATGGCCGCGAGGAACTCTTCCCACTCTGCCCGCCAACAGCTCTCCGGGTCGGAAAAATCGAAATGTTCCTCATCCGGGGACCCCCAGTCTGGATGCCGCCGGCCCCACGTCAGCCGCTCCGCCCCGTAACTCCGGCCCAAACCTTCCACGATCAGATACCCATCCCGCCCGAACACCTCGAACGCGAAGAGGTTCTTCCACTGCGTCCAGCTGGCGTGGAGTGTGGCCACCCGCCCCGAGGTGGTGCGGAAGAGGCCGAACGCGTTGTCCTCGACATCGGCGCCCCGCGGCGCGGCCCCGACGCTCGCTCGCCAGAAGTAGGAGTGGGTGAACCCAACCCCTTCAACGAAATCGCCCAGGAACCAGCGGAACAAATCGATGGCATGAATCCCCTGGTCCAGCAACTCACCGCCGCCGGCGATCTCGACATTGAATCGCCATTCGTCCGCATAGCCGCGGCGACCGCCGTGCCCGTACCGGCAGCGGACAAAATAGGGTTCCCCGATGCTCCCGGCTTCCAAGAGGGTGTGGGCCTTGCTGATGGCTGGATGGAATCGGTGGTTGAAGCCGACCTTGACCACCAACGGTCGGCGGTCGCCAGCCAACCGGCGGTTCCCCTGCGCGTCGCGCAGAGCGCGACACACCAGCGCCGCTTCCGCGGGCGTCCGGGCCATCGGCTTTTCGACCAAGACGTGCTTCCCGTGCTCCGCCGCGGCCCGAGTCGCTCCCGCCAAGGCATCGTGCGTGGTCGACACGATCACCGCGCCGATGTCGTCCCGCCGGATCGCCTCACCCCAATCCACGCTGGCCTGACACCGCCAATCCGTCGCCACGGACTCCGCGCGCGCGAGATCTCGATCAACGGCGAGGACCAGGACCCCTCCCTTTGACTCCCGGAGGGCCTCCGCCCGGCGCCGGCCGATCTTCCCGCACCCAATGAGGGCGATGCGCATTTCCGGGGATCGATCGCCGGACACCGATCTCGGCCTCAGCGCAAATCCCCGGCGTCGGGCGGTGATTCGCGGTGATCGGCGAACTGACCGAGGAGGGGGCGCAGCGTAAAATCGTCGAGGCGTCTTATGGTCAACCACGGAGCGGCCATCAATTCTAAGATCCGTGCCGCGTCCCACGACTGCCAGCCGTCGTAAGGCGCGGCGATCAGCTTGCCGGTGAGTCCATCCGATTTATGCGAAGCGAGAAAGACGGTAAGCTGCGCGGCAAGGTCTGCGGGCACGCCGCCCTCGCCCGCATCACGGAGCTTGCGTATGCGGCGGAGCTCGGTCCCGGCGCGCTCCCCGGCCGCCAACACGTGGTCCTGCATGCGCGTATCCACCATCCCGGGCGCAATGGCATTGACCTGAATGTTGTGGTCCCGGACTTCCTCTGCCAGCGTCTCCGTCAGGCGGACCACCGCGACCTTCGATACCGCGTAGGCCGAAAACCGCGGGAAGGGTGAAGTGGCGCCACGCCCAGAAAAATTGACGATCTTGCCCGCTCGGCGAGCGACCATGTGCGGCAGCACCGCCCGGCAGCACAAGAACGTGCCGTAAAGATTCACCTGAAGCGCCTGAGCCCAATCCCCTTCATCCACTTCCCAAACCCTGCCGACCGGGCCGAGGATGCCGGCCGCGTTGACGAGGGCATCAATACGGCCATACGCATCCAGTGCGGCGCGGGTGACCCGATCCACGTCTTCGGGCCGCGCAACGTCGGCCGGGACAATCCGCACCTCGCCGCCGATCTCCCGGACCTTGACCGCCACCCTTTCCAGCTCCGTCGCCGTGCGGGCGGCTAAGACCACGCGCGCGCCTTCGCGCGCGAACGCGAGGGCAACGGCCTCCCCGATCCCCCGGCCGCCGCCCGTAATGATCGCGGCATTCCCCTGCAACGCCGGTTGGGCTCCGGTAGAGCGGCTAGGATTCATGGCTTCCGAATCACGTAACTGGTCCCCGGTGGCGAACTCACGCCCGAAGCTCGGCGGGACCAGAAGCAGGGGAAGGTGTCCGGTGACTTACCCCAGCCCCAAAAGCCTGCCGGCAACGCGGGGTGTGCCGCCGGAGAGGGGAACCGGCTATCGGTCGATCCGCTGGAGCACGCCGCGCTCGCGCATCGTGCGCTCGGCTTCCTCCAGGTACTTCTGCGTCCCGGACTGTCCTCGAATCCAGTCGACGAACTCGGCCACATTTTGCTCCACCGGAACGACGGGATGCCAGCCCAGCGCTCGCAGCTTCGAGATATCCGAGACCGTGTGTCGGGTATCCCCCAGCCGGAACTCGCCGGGGATCAATGGCTTGAGATCAGACCCAAGAGCCCTCAGCATCATGTTGGCGATTTCCAGAACGGTCACCGCGCGGCCCCCGCCGACATTCAGCACCTGATAATCGGCCCGCTCGTCCTCCATCGCCAAGACGTTGGCGCGAGCCACGTCGCGAACGTTGACGTAATCACGCAGCTGCCGCCCATCCTCGTACACAATCGGCGGGAGCTCGTGCATGATGCGCAGCGCAAACCGTCGGGCCACCCCCGAGTACGCATTGTAGAACGAGTTCCGCGACCCCTGGACGTAGGTGTATCGCATGCACACGGTGGGGATCCCGTAGCGCCGGCCCAACCGGTCGGCCAGGAGTTCGATGGCGTACTTGGAGATGCCGTACGTCGTGCCCGGATTGATCGTGCTCTCCTGAATGAGCAGGGGCTTCATGTTCCCCCCGCACGTCAGACAGCGAATCTCCCACTCCCCCCGCTTGAGCTGATCGACCGGCCGGGGGCCGGGAGTATGAATCGCCGACGCCGGCAGGGACCGGATGGGGGAACAGCCCGAGGCCAGCTGCTCTTGAATGGTGGGCATCCGCCCGTTGCCCGCACAGGCCGGGCAGACGTATATCCCCTCGCCGGACACCGCCTGCGAGGACGCAAAGATCACCTTCCGAACGGGGAAGCGCTTTCGGTCGCCAATCGTCAGCTCCAGCAGCAACGCGCTGCTCTCGGCATTCGTATGGATGAATCGCGAGAAGTCCGGCATGTAATCCTGGTACGCGGCGAGATGGAACACGTACGACACGCCCTGCAGTGCCCGGGTCATGTCCTCTCGCCGCGACACGTCGCCGTGGACGAACTCCGCGTCGGTGGAGACGAAACTCGGCTTCCCCTGCGGATGAACCCGAGGTTGAAGGCTATCGAGAATGCGGACCTCGTATCCCTTCTCCAGCAGCAGGTCGACCGTGTGCGAGCCGATGAACCCCGCGCCGCCCGTCACAAGGCAGAGGGCCATGGCTAGCGGCCCCCTCCCACGACCCCAGCGACGCGGGCGCGCATGCCGTTAGGCCTTCGACCCCGCACGCGCGGGAAGGGTGTAACCGGCCCTCACGGCGTCACTCCTAAACATCATCACGGTGTCCAGCGAGTACTCGTGCAAGTCCCTGCCGACGAGATCAAGTTTCTTCAGGATGTCATTGGTCACCGTGATGATGTGGCATCCGATCGCATCCGCTTGAAAAATGTTCAAGAGTTCCCGCGGGCTCGCCCAGATGAGCTCGGCGTTCGGGGCGCACGCCAGCAGCTCAACGGCGGCCGCCATCAACGGCACGGGGTCCCGCCCCGTGTCCGCCACGCGCCCGGCGAACACGGATACGTAGGCAGGGCTCCCACCGACCAGCGCCGCCACGACGTCACGCACCTGATCAAGCGCCAGCACGGCGGTGACGTTCACCTTGATCCCGGCAACGGTCAGGGCATGGATCAGATCGATCGATGACTCCCGCCGCGTATTGCTCACCGGAATCTTGACGTAGACGTGACCGCCCCACGTGGCGATCTCCCGCGCCTGATAGGCCATCTCCTCAAACTCGTCCGAGAATACCTCAAACGAGATCGGGCGATCCGGAATCGCCTTGAGGGCGTTCATCGCGAACGTTCGGTAGTCGGTGACCCCCGCCTTCCGCATCAGCGTCGGGTTCGTGGTGAACCCTTTGATCCACGGGTGGCGGGACATCTCCATCATGCCCTGGAGATCGGCGCCATCCGCGTAGATCTTCACGCGCAGCTCCGATACCGGCGTCATGTACGTCCTCCTCTGGGGGCGCACTGGCTCATGATCCACGTTGCCGCATCCAGAAGCGATCGCGTACGATAATCGGGAGAAACGGTCGGGCTCTCTTCCGCATGATTCCCCGCCAGGTGGATCGTCAGACATCCGGCCCGCCGGCCGGCCTCGATGTCCCTCCATCGATCCCCGATCATCACGCTGCGGGAAAGATCGATGCAACGTTCCCTGGCCGCCTCGATCAGTAGCCCCGGCTGCGGCTTCCGGCAGGTGCATCGGTCCGCGTCATCATGATAGCAAACGTAGATCCCTTCCAACGGCAACGCCCCGAGTAATACGGCATTGATCGCTTCGACGACCTCGCGCCGCTGGGCCCCCCGCGCCACGTCGGGCTGGTTCGTGACGGCGACGAGGGCGAACCCATGCGCCTTCAACTCGTGTAGCGCGGCCTCCGCCCCGCTCATGATCCGCAGTTCCTCCAGACTAGCCGGGGGCAGGGCCTTGCCCTCTCTGACAACCACCTCGTTGAGCACGCCGTCGCGGTCCAGGAAGACGCCGGCACGCAAGGCCGGAGCGCTCATCGCTGCGATTCCCACTTCGTGGGGGCGCTTTTCAATCGTGGGTGCGACACCATCAGGTGCCAGATGATCGATTGAAAGGCCTCCGCATGGGGCGTCACGCGGTCCGCGTTCACCGACGGGACCAAGATGCACACATCCGCCACCCGTGCGGTAAACCCCTCAGGGCGACCCACGATGCCGACAATCCTCGCCCCCTGTTGCTTGGCATACGTCAAGGCATGGACCAGATTCGCACTGATGTTCCGTTCGAGGTCTCCACCGCCTACCGAAAGGACGAGCACCAGATCGGCCGACCGCAGGCGGCTGACGCGAAGCCAGCCTTCGAACACAGACGCCCACCCGTCATCGTTCGCCCGAGCTGTCAGCTCGGGGACGTTGTCGGTTGGGCAATACGCTTCGAGACCCGCGAGCTTCCGGAAGTCGTTGACGGCATGCGAGGCGTTCGCGGCACTCCCGCCAACGCCCAGCACAAACAGCCGGCCCCCGCGGTCCCGCACCTCCGCCAGGAGCTCTACAGCGTTATCGATGGTGCCGGTGTCGAGTTGCTGGAGAATCCGGGAGACCTCGCTCAGGTACTCCCGAGGAAAGCTCACCGCGCGCCCCGACACGCCATTTAGGGTCCTAGGTTTGCCACGGACGACCACTTTACCTTCTCGCGCCGCCGCGACGGGGACAGCCCCCGCCGGGCCACGCTAATCCGACCAAAAGCGCCCCGTGCGGGACCGCTCGCAGAACCTCCGGAAGAAACCCAGCGCCCACGAGATATGCACGCAGGGAAAAACGGCCGCGAGGCGGGGCCAGAGGTGCCACCGGCGGCGATTCCCCGCCAGGTACCCGGAGACGGCAAGATCGCAGGCGCCGTAGCCGGCCAGCAGCACGCCAAAACCCGGCAGAAATGTCCGGTGCACGAGCGCGACACTCCCCAGGGTGACGACCGCCGCCAGGAATGCCGGGGGAACCGCCTGCCGCCACGAGGTGAGCTTCCCGTGCTTGATCAAGTTGCCCGCGCGCGCTCCTCCGTATCGGAAATACAGCCTGCACAGATCGCCCAGCGTCTCCCGCGGATAATAGTGGACGCAGATATCGATGTTCAGGTAGATTTTGCCTCCGCGTTCGCGTATCCGTTGATTGATATCTGAATCCTCGCTGAGAACCGGGGCGACATCATCGAAAAGCCCGACCCGGTCAAAGACCTCGCGGCGGAAGCTGCCGAGGTACACCGTGTCCACGTACCCGCTCTTCCTGCCGAGCCGGAACTGGGCGTTCCCGATCCCGAACGGATGCGCCATCGCGATCCCAATAGCTTCTTGCATCGGGGCGTCGGCAAGCGGCCGTTGGACCCCTCCCACGTTGTCCGCCCCCGTCTCCAGCAGGGTCCGCACACACTGCCCCACATACGTCCGCGGGATCACGGATCTGGCGTCCACCCGGACCACGACATCACCGGCGGATGCGCGGATCCCGGCGTTCAACGCCGACGCCCTCTGCCGCGTGGGGTTGTCGATCAGCCGAATGACGGGAGCCTCACCCCCCGCCCCCCGCACAGTGGCGGCCCGGACCCGTTCCACCGTCTCCCTCGTGCCGTCCTGGCTCATGCCGTCAACCACGAGAATCTCGATGCGGTCGCGCGGATAATCCTGGTCGAGCAACCGCCCCAAGCAGGCCTCGATGTATCTCACCTCATTGCGCACGGGAACCACCACGGACACTCGGGGCTTCCGGTCGGGCGGTTGAGCCGACGCGCCTCCCCCCGGCCGACTCGGCTCGTCGCGCGTGTGCACGTCGATCCGCTCCCGCTTCAGAGGGCGCTCAACAAACGGCGCACCTGTTGGACACGGTTCGTGGCCAGATGGTCACGCAACGCGCGCGCCGTTCCCCGCACCTGCGTCTGCTTTCGTTCCTCCTCCCGGTCCAGGAAGTAGGCGATCGTCCGCATCCATTCCGCCGCGTCGAGCGGGACCATCACGACCTCGTCCGTGCCGAAATATTTCCGGATCGCTGGCACCTCGTCGCAGATCTCGAACCCGCCGCACGCCGGGATCTTGAACGTTCGCTGGTTCACGATATAGTGCGGCTGCGATCCATCGGGTTCGCGCTCATGAAAATTCAAACAGATCTTGGCCGAAGAGTACAGCAGCCGCTCCTCCTGCGGGGGGATCGCGAGCCGCTGCCGGTCGATCGCCCGGGCCAGGGGAAACGCCCCCGCGGCCCTGCAGGCCCTGCTGCTCGCCCTGAGGATTTGGTCCCGCATCCCCCACCCGGGCCCGAACACTCCAACCCGATAGGCTCTCCGCAAAGGGGCCAGCACGTGCTCCGCGAACCAACGCTTCTTCGTAAGATTGGCGCCGAGGTACACGACGTCATACCGATAACGCCCCACCGGGGCCACCGGGAAATGTTCCTCGGGGTCGGCCGCGTTCGGGATCACATGGTACCTCTTCCCGGTCTCCCGCTCGAAGGCTGCCATCTGCTCGGGTTCTCGCTCGCCAAAGTAAATATCGGCAACGTCCTCTGCTCTGAGGATCTCTCCCCTTCGGGGGTCGACCCGAGCCTCAAGAGGCCAGTGCACCCACAGCAGCACCTTCGTCCCCCGCCGCCGCATGCCCCTGAGTGTTTCACGCTCTCGGTCGATATCCAGGAGGTTCACGGCGGTAAAGAACAGATCGGGCTTGACCTCATTCGCCTTTTCCGCCAGGCGTTCTCCCGCCCTCAGCAGAAAGAACTGGTCCCCGCAGGCAAGGAATCCCGCCCGCCACCCCTGACAGATCCACCGGTCCGCGCCCAGCCCGTCGGGGTACGGAATGTGATAGAGGATTCGCATGTCGCCACCCTAGCTCGAGAACCAGTGCCGGCACCGCCGGTGAATGCGATCGTACGCCCGCTCCCCCAGCAGCGAAATCCCATATTGCACGTAGCCGAGGGGGTGCAGCGGGGACAGCCCGATGGCCTCGAGAATACGGGCTCGCCCCTGCCGCAGGGCGCCCGTGCGGCACAACTTTCCGCCGATCTTCCTTAGGTAGAATCCTCTCAAGCCGCGGCCCATGTGGTGTCCGTATCGCGCCAACACCAGCTCCTCGACCCGGCGGGCCTCGTCGATCCGATCGCCGAGGCGAGCCCCCTGGTGGGTGCGGATCCGGACGACGATCTCGGGCACGAAGTCGACCTCAAACCGCTCGGCCAATCGGAGATAGAGCTCCCAGTCCTCTGAGGTGACGAGGTCCTCATTGAACCCTCCCACTTCGCGCACGGCCGACGTCCGCATCAGCGGATTGGAGGCAGAGCCCGTAAACGCATCCCCCTGCCGCAACAGCCCGTCGAACACGCGCCCGCGCAGCACCGGCCGGTGCGTCCCCGACTCGCGCCCCTCCGAGGTGACGCGCACAAAGCCGCCGTACACCAGCCCGAGGGCGGCCGGGCCCCGCTCGAACACGCGGAGTTGGCGTTCGAGTTTCGGGCGAAGCCACTCGTCATCGTCGTCGAGAAACGCGACGAACTCCCCCCGGGCTTCCCGCAACCCGAGATTCCGCGCGGCCGCGACGGGCTGACGGGGGTGGACGATGAGCCGAATTCGCGGATCGACAAAATCCGCGACGACCGCCCGCGTCTCGTCCGCGGAGGAGTTGTCGAGTACCAGGAGCTCGTAATCCTCAAAGGATTGTGCCAGGACGCTTTGGATGGCGCCGCGCAGGTAGTCCGCCCGGTTGAACGAGGTGATGATCGCGGACACCCGGCACAAGGCTATCGCACCCGATTCGCTTCCACGGTGGCCCGAAGCCCGGCGTCCAACGAGCGCCGTGGGGTCCACCCGAGCTCTCGCGCCGCCTTGGAGTGATCGAGGCAGTATCTCAGTTGCTCGCCGGGGCGATCCGGATGATAGATCGGCGCGGCCGCCACACCCAGCAGCGCCGCAATGCGCCCGTACAGATCGTTCAGGGTCGTCTCGACGCCCGTGCCGATATTGTAGACGGGAACCGGATGGTCGTGGGGGACGGCCAGGGCCAGCAGATTCGCGTCGACCACGTCGTCGATGTGCACATAATCCCGAGTCTTGCTCCCATCCCCCCAGATCTCCGCCTGCCCACCGGAGGAGAGCCGCCGGATGTAATCGGCCATGGCCCCGGTGCGCTGCCCCGGCCCGTAGACCGCCGAATACCGCAGCACCACGTAGGGCACCCCGTACGTCCGGTGGTAGAATCGCAGATACCCCTCGATCGCCTGTTTTGCCACGACGTAGGGTGAGACCGGGTCGATGGGAGAAGTCTCCGCCACCGGCAACGGCGCGGTGTTCCCGTAGAGGAACCCCGAAGAGGCGAACACGATCTTCTGGACGCCAATCTCTTTGGCCTTCTGCAGCAGGCGAATCGACCCGACCACGGCGTCCACGTCCAACAGCGGATCTTGGACCGACTTCGGGACCAGGACGTAGAAGGCAAAGTGATAGATGAGGTCGGGTCGCTCGCGGTCGAGGATCTCGACGAAGCGCTCGTCGGCAATATTCAGCTCATGGCACCTCACCCCCGCAGGCACGTTGGCTCGACTGCCGGTTGAGAGGTTGTCGACGACGACGACGACGGCCCCCGCGCGAAGCAGCGCGCGTGCGGTGTGGGATCCGATGAATCCCGCCCCGCCGGTGATGAGCACCTTCATGCCTCGCACGTCAATGGCCATGCGTCACCTCCGCGGACTCCCCTACCAAGAGGCGACCATCGCGGAGGCCGCGGATTTGCGCAGCCCGACCCACACGCCGGCGAAGATGATCCCCCCTACGGGGACGGCGAGCCAGACGGCATGCCCCACGGCCCACATCCCCCACAATGCCGCCGCCCCCGCAGCTCCCGAGCTGATCACGGCCCACACCAGCGCCCCATTCACCGGCCGCAATGGCGTGCATCGCCCGGCGAGGACGAAGAGCTCCCCCAGGATCACGACGTGCGTGGCGACGGTGGCCCAGGCCGACCCATACAGGCCAAACGGGGGAATGAGCAAGGCATTGAGGATCACGTTGACGACCGCCGCGGACAAGAGGCACCAGAACAGCGTGCGCTGCCGATCGAACACGATCATGGCCTGAAAACTGGGGGTGTAGATGAAGATCAGCACCACCGTGATGGCCAGGATCTTCAGCGCCGTCCCGGCGGGATGGAACGCCGGGCCGAAGACCACCCCGATCACGGGGTCCGCCGTCGCCACGACGGCACAGGCGATGTATCCACCGACGGCCACCATGCCGGCGGACCAGGTGTCCCATCGCCGGCGAAAGGTCGCGTCGACGTTGGTCGATGTCGAGGCAAAGGCCGGAAAGATGACCAAGGAGAGCAGCCCGGTCGGCACCAGCAGGATGCCGGTGATCCGAATCGCGACGTTGTACCATCCCGTGTCGACGATCTTGCCAAAATACCCGAGCATCACGGAATCGACGTTCATATAGACGGTGGTGGCGCCGCTGGCCAGCGCCAGCGGGAGCGCCACGCGCAGAACGCGGGCCCAGACGTCTCGCCGGATGCGGAGGCTGATCCGCCAAGGACCTCTCCGCATCGCGACGAGGACCAGCCCGAGGGTGAGCAGGCCGGAGATGAGGTACGCGTACGTCACATTCAAGACCGACGGCGCCCGCCAGGCGATCCAGCCCACGCCCACAACCAGGAAGACCGCCTGGGCCACCCGCACCATGAACTCGTACTCCATCCGCTGCCAGGCCCGAAACACCGAAAACGAAAGGTTGACCATCTCCAGCACGAAAAATGCGGCGCCAAGCACCAGGATCATCCACCGGGTCGTCGGGTCCGGCGTGATCAAGATCATGCCCAGCGCCAGTCCCGCCATCCCAAGTCCCCCCAAGGCGAGCTTCATCAGGAGGATATCGGGCAGCAGGTGTTCATTCGCCTTGGCGATGGCCAGTTCCCGAGTGGTGGTCAGCGCCAGGCCGGAATCGAAGACGACGTCGAACATCGCGGCGAAGGAATAGGCGAAGGCGAACCGTCCGAATTCCGCGGGCCCAAACACCCGCGCCAAAATCGGCAACAATAGGAACTTCAACCCCCGGACCACCGTCTCGGCCAGGGTGGCCCACACCATATTCTTCAGGACGATCTGCGTCCAATGCAGGTTGACGAACAGGGCCCGGCGGACCAGATCCAAGACTCTTGTCGGGGCGCGCAGCCCTCGGATCATCATCGGGCGGACGGCCGGGTGGTCCGTTCGAAGAGCTCCGTGAAGCGATCGGCCATCACCTCCCACGAGTTCGCGCGCGTCAGGGCGGAAGCTCTCGTTCCCATCTCCACCCGGTCTCCGTCGGGCAGCGCCAGGAATGCGCGCATGGCGTCGGCGAGCGACGATGGGTCCTCCGGGACGCAGACGAAGCCGATGGCGTGGCGCTCCACCAACCCGCCCATTTCCGAAACGTTGCTGGCAATCACGGGCCGCTGATGCGCACAGGCCCCCTTCATCAGCGGGCCGCTGCCCCCGCGGTAGGCCCGAGTATACGGAAGCACCAGGGCGTCCGCGGCGAAGAAATACGCCGAGACGTCGCGGTCGGCGGCGTAGCCCAACCGCAGGATCACCCGGTCGCTCACCCCCGCATCGCGCACCATCTCCGCGATCTGGGCCGCCGCATACTCCATAGGATGTCCCACAATCATGAGTCGGAACTCTTTTTCCCGCAAGAGCGCCGCGGCCCTCACCAGATATTCGATCCCCTTGTCCCGCCGGAGCATGCCGAAAAACAGGAACACGGGCCCCCCGTAGTCGATCCCCAGCGCGGCGCGCGCCGCGGCGTGACTCAGCGCGGCGGCGGGAGGATCCCCGCCGTCCGGGATCACCGCGATCGGGAGCCCGGGGGGAATCCGCAGTTGCGTCCGCAATCGCTCGCGATGCCACTCGCCGAGCACGGCGCACGCCGCGATCTCAGTCCCCAGGGTGGTTCGGAAGATCTCGCGCTGGATCACCTTGTAGCTCTTTGCGAATATCGATCCCGGATAATCGCGGAACGAGAAATTTGCGGCGTTGACCTGCATCACGACAGGGGGCACGAAGTGCCGGTGGGCCCAGAGCAGCAGCGCCGCGACGAGGAATTCCACGTCCGTCATATACACGACGTCGAACGTCCGGCGCCGGCAGAGCTTCAATGCCGCGGACGTGACCGCATAACTGTTCCGATAATACCCCCAGTAGTAGTAGGGCCGGCAGTGGTTCATCGCCCGATCGAACGCCTCGAACGCCAGCCGCCCCCCGCCCACGAGTTCCGTGGAAAATGCCGGCGGCTCGTTCAAATACGACTCCGGGCGGATCAGGTTCGTGCAGAGGGTCACCGTGTGGCCGCGCTTCGCCAGCGCCTGACAGAGCTTCGTGGCCACCAGCCCGTAGTGGCCCATCTTGTCGCCAGTCGGCTGGACCACGAGAACGCGATACCCCGCTGCCGTCGTCACAAGAGCTCCGGGCCCGCCCCCACGATCGACCTCACGGCCCCGGCGAGCCGACGGAAAACCTACCGGCCCTTGAGCGCGAAGGCATGCATGATCGTCTTCAGGATGATCAGCAGGTCGAGCCCCAGCGACTGGTGCTTGATGTAATAGAGATCGTATTGAAGGCGCAGCAACGCGTCCTCGTGGGAGCTGGCATAGCCCTGCCGGACCAGCCCCCACCCTCCCATGCCCGGCTTCGCGATATGCCGGAGGCGATACACGGGGAACTTGGCGACCAGCTCCTCGACAAATTCCGGCCGCTCGGGTCGGGGGCCGACGATACTCATTTCTCCTCTCAGGACGTTGAGAAACTGGGGAAACTCATCGATGTGCGCCGCTCTCAGCACCCGGCCGACCCGAGTAACCCGCGGATCGTGTTCCCGCGCCCAGACCGCGCCGTCTTTCTCGGCATCACTGAACATCGACCGGAACTTGTAGGCGCGGAACACCTCTCCGCCCTTGCCGATCCGTTCTTGAATGTAGAAGATCGGCCCCGGCGAGTCGAGCGCGATCGTCAGGGCAATCAACGGTAACAGCGGAAGGAGGCACGCCAATCCCAGGGTGGCCAGGGCGATGTCCATGATCCGCTTGGCCAGCTGCCACAGGGTGCTGCTGACCTTCGGGTACACTGGGATGGAGGCATACCATTTCTCTCCCACGCGCTCCACGGGGACCCGGCCGGTCAGTTGTTCGTAGATCACCGACATCGGGACCATCTCCACCCCCCCCTCCGCGCAGCCCATCAGGCTGTGGAAAAGGTCGGCGTCGACCTCCCCCGGAATCGCCAGGATCAGGGTGGACACGCGGTGAACGGCGATCAGATCGGCGATCCCTTGGCTGCTCCCGAGCACGGGCACGTCGGCCGGTCCATCGCCGCCGTCGGCGGGGAGGTCTCTGGCCACGGGGATGAGGGTTCCCGCATTCTTCGGATCATCATCGACAAACCCCACGAGGTGATATCCGACGCGGTCGACGGTCATCAGCGCCTCGGCGATCGCCCGCCCCGCCCATCCCGCTCCGATGATAAGGGTCCGGCGCTCGTGCGATGGCATGGGAAGAGCCCAACTGTAGATCCCGCGCCCGAGGAGCACGCCGGCGATCAGGAAGCACGGAAAGCTGGCGAGCGTCCACCGGGACGTAGGGAGTGGTGGGGTGATATACGGAATCACCAAATAGAGCAGGACGGCCAGGACCGCCGCCTTGATCACTTCGGGGACGCTGGCCGCAAACCGCCCGGCGACACGGGGTTCATACACATCAAAGGCATGGCCGGTGATCAGCCAAAGCCCGCTGAGAATGATGAACCAATAAGGGTGGCGAGCCACCAGCATCGGGTCCACCCCAGGGTGCGGCCGAAACCCCAGGGCCAGGATCAACGCGGTGTTCACCGCCACCAAATCGATGCCCATGAGCAGGATTCGCCGCTCCGAGATGTCCAGCGGCATCCGGAATGCACGGCCCACGCTCATCTGGCGCGGAAGGATCAGGCTCCCCTTCGCGTCGCGATCAGGCATCGACGTGATCGGTGTGTCCGGGCACTATCGCCGCACCGGCTCGGAGACCCGTCCCCGCTTGACGAGTTGGTCACGGATCCACCGGTAGGTCTTCGCCAGACCCTCTTCCAAGGTGACGCGTGGCTCCCAGTTCAAGACGCGGCGGAGCGTCGTGTTATCGCTGTTTCGCCCGCGCACCCCCTGCGGTTTGGTCAGATCGTACCGCTTGGTGATTTTCTTTCCCGCGACGCTGGCGACGATGTCGACAAGTTCATTGATGGTCACCATCCGGTCCGATCCCAGGTTGATCGGCTGGTGTTCATCGGTCTGCATCAGGCGGTAAATCCCCTCGACGCAGTCGTCGATGTAGCAATAGGACCGAGTCTGCTTGCCGTCCCCCCACACCTCGATCTCGCCGCCGTCCGGTGCCAGGGCGATCTTCCGACAGATCGCCGCGGGCGATTTCTCCCGCCCGCCATCGTACGTCCCCAGCGGGCCGTAGATGTTGTGGAACCGGACCACGTAGGTGCTCAGGCCGTAGTCCTCATGATAGTGGCGGCACATTCGTTCGGTGAAGAGCTTCTCCCAACCGTATCCATCCTCGGCATCGGCGGGATAGGCGTCCTCCTCCTTGAGGGGGGTGACATCGGTGACGTTTTGCCGGTACCCCGGGTACACACACGCGGAGGAGGTGAACAGGAACTTTCGAATGCCATTGACCCTCGCCGCCTCGATCATGTGCGTGTTGATCAACACGCTGTCGCGCATGATCTCCGCCTTGTACTCGGTGATGAACCCGATCCCACCCATGTTCGCCGCAAGGTTGTAGCACTCGTCGATCCCGCGGGTCGCCTGAAGACAATCCGCCCACCGCCTCAGGTCAAGCACCTCAAACTCATCGCCGGCCGTCGGTTCGTACTCCGGGCGTTTAACATCCACCCCCCGCACCCAACACCCCCGCTGTTTGAGCGCCTTCACCAAATGGTGCCCGATAAACCCTCCGGCACCCGTGACCACGACTTTCGTTTTCACCAAAGTCCCCCCCGTTTCGTTTCATCCCGTTTCACTGTATATCGTGTCGGCGCGGACCGGGCCTATCGGCCGATGCCGGCGTAGTGGAACCCCGCCGCCCGCGCCGCCTGCGGATCGAGAATGTTCCGGCCATCGATGAGCACCGGGCGGCGCATCAGGGACTTGAGACGGGGAAGATCGAGCGTACGAAACTCCTTCCAATCCGTGAGCACCACCACCGCGTCGCTGCCGCGGGCCGCCTCATAGGGATCTGGAAAGTACGTGACGTAGGGCAGAATCTGCCGGGCGTTGGCCTCCGCCGCCGGGTCGTGCGCCCGCAGCACCGCCCCTTCCCGGCGAAGCGCCTCAAGGATCGCGACGGAGGGGGCGCCGCGCATGTCGTCGGTGTTCGGCTTGAATGCCAGGCCGAGGATCGTAACGGTCCGGTTCGCAATCACCCACAAGGCATCCTTGAGGAGACGGAGCAGCACGTCCCGCTGCCCGTCGTTCACCCGGGCGACCTCCTCGAGTAATCGGAAGTCGTACCCGGCCTCACGTGCCAACTGCACGAACGCCGCGACGTCCTTGGGAAAACAGGACCCTCCGTACCCTACCCCGGCGTCGAGGTAGGCCCGGCCGATCCGCGCGTCGTACCCCATACCGTCCGCGACCATGCGCACGTCGGCCCCCACGCGCTCGCACACATTCGCCACGGCGTTGATATACGAGATCTTCATGGCGAGGAAGGCGTTGCTGGCGTGCTTGATCAGTTCCGCGGTGCTGAGATCGGTCACCACGACCGGACAGTCGAACGGTGCGTAGAGTTCCCGCAGCAATCGTTCGCTCCGCTCGCTTTCCACCCCCAACACGATCCGGTCGGGATGCAGGAAGTCATGCACGGCGGAGCCTTCGCGCAGGAACTCCGGGTTGCAGGCGACGTCGAACGGGACCGCCCCTCGAGTCAGCAGGTGGATTTGATCCCGAATTCGGGCGCCGGTCCGGGCGGGCACCGTACTCTTCTCCACGATCAGTCGGTATTCGGTAAGCGCGGGGGCGATGACCTCGGCGACCGCGGCGACCGCGGAGAGATCCGCGTCGCCGGCCTCCCTGGACGGGGTGCCCACGGTAATGAAGATCACTTCCGACCTCCGGACGGCATCGGCCGTGTCGGTGGTAAACGTGATCCGCCCGGACCGGAGGGCGCGCTTCAGCAGGTCCTCGAGCCCCGGCTCATAAAAGGGCACCCGCCCCGCTTCGAGCAGCTTGAGCCGGTCGGCGTCCTGGTCGACGGCGATGACGGTGTGCCCGAGATCGGCGAAGCAGGCCGATGTGACCAGGCCCACGTAGCCGGTGCCGATCACGCTCAGGCTCATCGCACGTCGCTGGCTCACCAGGCGGCTCCCGACTAATGATAACTCCGCTGTCCGGCGGGCGCCGGGGAGTGGTCGGGAATCGGCCTCGCCGCGGACGGCACCATCAGCGTATCATCCGGCCGATCCCCCTGGCAATTCCCGTCGCCGTCGTCGCTCCCCGTCGGAAGCGGCACGACCAGCAGCGCGATGATCAGCCAGAACCCCATCAGCGTGGAGATCGACAACAGCGTATTGTCGCCGAACTGGTCGATCAGGAGCCCGATCCACATCGCGGTCGCCAACGACCGATACGGGTCCCGCAGTTGGCGCCCCATGCGTCCCGCGGCGCGGAAGACGGTGAGAATGACCCACAACACGCTCAGGAACCCCAGCGCGCCCATCTCGACCGCGTAGTTGAGCCAGAGGTTGTGCGCCGACCACTTCACTTCCTCACCGGGAGGCTTGAGCTGGTTGAACAGGACCAGAAACGTGCCGGGCCCGCTGCCGAGCCAAGGATGCCCCCGGAAAATCTGGAACGAGATCTGCCAAATGCGGAGCCGGTCACCGATCAAATCGCCGAACAGGTGCTGCGTGCGCACCGCGATCGCCGGCACCACCATTCCCGCCAGGCCGAGCCCGATCACCAGCGCGACCGCTGTCGAGACGAACGCGGCCGCCATGCGGCGGGGTCGGTCTCGGAACTCGCGCCAGGTGAGGTAGGCTGTGCCCACCACCCAGGCGATCAGGGACGACCTGGATTCGGTGGCCAGGAGGCCGGCCAGCGTCACAAGACCACAGACAATCCAACCCACCCGCTCCCGGCCCCGTGCCCGGTAGGCGAGGCCCAGTGCCACCAGGCTGCCGAGGAACAGCGTCGTCCCGAGCCCATTGGGCCCAAGCCCGATCCGCTCCGGCGGAATCTGCGCCCGGTGGTCGCCGGCGGCGGTGGCCGCGACCATCCCGACGAGAGCCGCGGGGACGGCGCCCAGCGCCCACACTTTCAGGAGGATCGTCCTGGAGCTGGGGTCGTGGTAGACCAGCCAGGTGAACGACCCGAAGACGACCACCGCCGGAATGATGGTGAGGATCACCGGGTGAACGGTGAGCGACGGGTACGCGGATGCGAAGGCAGAAATCACCAAGATGACCCCGAACACGGACAGGGGCAGGTCGAGGGGGGTGGAATGCCACAGCGGCGGCCGGCGCCGCACCAGCCGCCAGACGGCGCCCCCCAGCAGGAGGGGGAACCCAATCGTCGCGTGGCCCGCGGAGTACAGCGCCATCGTGACCATTACCACCCAACGCGTATACGTCAGTTGAGGGTCCCGCCCCCTCACGCACGGGCCCTCCGGGCATCCGTGTGGATCCGCGCCTTCACCTCGCGGACAAGGGCGGCGACAAGCTCATAGCGGCCAAACGACGGCATGAAGTAGGCGCCGTCGATCCGCCCCACGAGCGCCTCCAGCAGCTCCCGGGCGACCCGGAGCCCTTCGTCCCGGCCGGCACTCCCCGCCGCCTCCATCCGGTCGCGCACCCATTGGGGGATGGTAATGCCGGGCACCTCGTTGTGCAGGAACTCGGCGTGACGAGAGCTCTGCAGCGGAAGCACGCCCACCAGCACGGGCACAGGCAGTTTCCCGACCCGCCGCTCGAACAGGTCGAGCGTCTCCGGCTCGTACACCGGCTGGGTCATGAAAAAGTCCGCCCCGGCCTCCAGCTTGCGCTCGAGTTTCGGCAGTTCCCGGTCCAGCGTGCCCGGATTCATGTCCAGGGCGCACCCGGCGAGAAAGCGCGCCGGCCGGCCGATCGATTTTCCGGAAAGGTCGAGCCCCTCGTTGAACCGCTTGATGATCCGCACCAATCCCGGGCTGTCCACGTCGAAGACCGCGGTCACGTTCGGGTAGTCTCCCCTCGGGGGTTCGCCGGTCAGGGCGAGGATGTTGCGAACCCCGAGGGCGTGGGCCCCGATTAGATCGGCCTGCAGCCCCATCAGGTTCCGGTCTCGGGTCGTGAAGTGGATGATCGTCTCGATGCCGACCTGTTGCTGGATCAGGAAGCACATCGCCAGGGCGCCCATCCGGATGCGGCCGATCGGGCTGTCGCCAACGTCGATGACGTCCGCCCCCGCCTCTTTGAGCAGTCGGGCCCCGTCCAGGTCCTTGGTCGCATCCAACCCCTTGGGGGGGTCGACCTCCACGCTGATGACAAATGTCCGTCCAAGTTTCTGGGCGAGCTGGGTCGGCTGATCGCCCGGAAGCGTGATCTCCTCCGGACGCCTGCCGGGCACCACCGTCACCGCCGGCCGAACGGGCGCCGGGCGGAGATCGGCGATCGCGCGGCCGATCGCCGAAATATGCGCCGGGGTGGTGCCGCAACACCCACCGATGATCACGGCTCCGGCCTGAACCATCTTGCGGGCGTAGATCGCCATGTGCTCCGGCGAAGAGAGATAGAGGTACCGCCCCTCCACCAGGGTGGGGAACCCGGCGTTGGGTTGGGCCGACAGCGGCGTCCGGGCCAGCGCGGCCATCTGCTGGATGACCTCCAACATCGGCACGGGCCCCACGCTGCAGTTC
Source organism: bacterium (assembly GCA_035307765.1). Lineage (NCBI taxonomy): Bacteria > bacterium. Next base: position 50,631 of record DATGHU010000011.1, read on the forward strand.
GCGCCGATGACGTCGACGCCGGCCTGCTCCAGGGCCGCGACCACCTCAGCCGGTCCATGCCCGTACTTCGTGCGGCCGTCCTCGGCGAAGCTGATCTGCGCAACCAGCGGCAGGTCGCACGCGGCTCGGGCGGCCGAGACCGCCTCCAACAGCTCCGCCAGATCGGTGAAGGTCTCCAGGATCAGAACATCGACGCCCCCCTCGACGAGGGCGTCGATCTGGGCGCGAAACGCCTGACGCGTCTCTTCGGCGCTGATCCGCCCGAACGGCGCGACGGGCTTTCCGAGCGGCCCGATCGATCCGGCGATCCACACGGACTGCCCGATGATGTCGCGGGCCTCCTTCGCAATCTTCGCCCCGTGCCAGTTCACGTCGCGGACGCGCTCGCCGAGCCCGTGCACCCCAAGCTTCACCGGATTGGCCCCGAAGGTGTTCGTCTCGATCATCTCGGCACCGGCGCGGAGGTAATCGAGGTGGACGTTGAGGACGCGCTCCCGATCGGTGAGGTTGAGCGCGTCGAAACATCGATCGAACTCCACCCCCCGCGCGTAGAGGAGGGTCCCCATAGCCCCATCGCACAGCAGGGGCCCGCGCGCCAGGCGCGCGTGAAACGCTTGGAATGCCGACTTCATGGCGCCAGCCGAAGCTCCGGGCCTCCGCAGTCATTGCATGGCTGGGCGAAGTCACGCAGGCTGCTCAAGACGAACCCGTCGGGCGTCGACCGGAGCGAACGGATCTTGAACGCCACCGGCCAGGTGCGGAAATCGACCACGGGATTCATCGACCGCTCCAGGCGGTCGACGACGGCGGTGGGCAGCGGCAGCGAATTCACAAACAGCGATTCGATGTGAAAGTAGATCTCGGGGTCTCCCGATACCTGAAACACCCCCCGCATCCGCACGCGCACGAGAGCCCCACTGAGCAACATGGTCCCCTTGGCATCGATCAGGTCGCTGTCCTGCGTCAGCTTCACGTCCCGCACGGTCCCCTGCGCCTCGAGGAACGCCTCGACGCTGGCCAGGTTGACCTTGCCGTAGAGGCCGCTGTCCAGCACGCGCAGCACCTTAAGCGTGCCCTGGCGGAGCTCGGCCGGATCAACACTCGCGCCCGTCAACCGTATCCACAACTCGTCGACACGCATTCCCCCCACGGCCGCCCGCTGCGCGTACACGCTCACCCGAGCGTATCCGCCCTCGTAGAGATCGGGAACCACATCCATCCGCATCACCGGCGGGTCGCCCAGCATCCGGCCGAAGATGGGGCGAAGCGCCTCGACGGAGGCAACCGGCAGGTCCGCGCGGGCCGGCGCCAACAACCCGACCACGACGGCGAGCACGCCGATCGCCACACACACCCTGGGCATATGCATCAGCTTCTAGGTACCGCGGAAGAGTCCTTTCCAGACGTCAGAACGAAACGCCCGAGCCCGAGAACCCAACGTTGTTCCCCGGGAAGACGTTCAGCCCGACCGTGAACATCAGGCTGTTGCCGCCCGGGTTCTGCGGGAACGACCGGTAGACGAGTCCCACCGTCACGCAATCACACCGGACGTTGACCGCGTAATCGACCTCGGTCAGCTGCTGCGTGGTCAGGTTGTAATATGCAGAGACGTTGAACGCGACGTCCGGGCTGACGCTCATCGCCACGTTCAGCCCGGTACTGGTTTGCTGGGCGAGGAAGTCGTACGTGAGGCTCACCCCGGCGGACTGCACGAAGCCCCCGAACGAATAGCTGTAGCTCAGCGACGTCGTGCTGCTGGGCCCGATCGCGTCGAACGAAAAGGGCGTCGTCCCGGCCACCGCCACCCCGCTGTAGGACAAGGACGCCGAGGACCGGAGGTTGAGCGTATCGGAGAGCGCGGCGGATTCCTCGATGATCGTGCGCTGCTGCCCCGTCCCGTAGGCGTCGAACCGCGCCTGGCCGCCGGCGCTGAAGTACAGGCTCGGCGAGAGCCGGAACGTGTCGCTGCTGACGCTCAGCAGGCCCTCGGCGCGGCTGGTGCTGATGCCGGTGGAGAGTTCATGATAGTACCCACCGTGCGCCTCAAACTGCACGGCGATCGGCGCCCCGGGGATCTGCGCACGATCGTACTCCAGGTCGAGCGAGTACCGGTCGATGTTGACGAGGTTGCCGTTGGTGTCGGTCGTGGGGTGCCGCCCCAGATCCAGGCTCCACGTGTGACCGGCCACCCGATCGAACAGCAGGTTCTCCGCGGAGAGCCCGGTGCCCGTGGCGAGCCGGACCCGGAAATCGTCGTGCGCCTCTCCGACCGGGAACGAATGGAGGTATTCCAGATACAGCCCATCCGACGTGCTGAACCCGAAGGTGGGGCCGCTCCGCCTGCCGAGCGTGCTCGTGTACACCGGGAGCGTGATGATCCGGATGCCCGCGACGTAGATCGAGGCGTCGTAGGCGGTGAAGTGGTCGTTTGGCACGATCACGATCTTCCGGGCGGCGATCTTGAAGATCGGCCGGCTGGGATCGCAGGGGGTGAGCGAGGCGCCCTGCGCGACATCCTGCGCCGGCGCGACGTCGATCACCTGACCGGTAACGTGCCAGGGGGGATACGACCCCTCCATCTGCTCCATGTGGCCGACATGGGTCCCGAAGTTGTACTTGAGGAGCGACCCGGTCGCGCTGTTCCCACTCGACTTGAGCGTGATGTGCCCCGAGGCGACCGCGTCCTGCGTCTCCGTGTTCGCTTCGAGGTGGTCCGCGGTCAGCACCGAACCGCTTCCCTCTGCGCGAACGTGGCCGTCGGCCGTCGCGACCTTGGTCAACGAGTTGTACTCGATCCGGTCGGCGGTGATCGTCAGCTCGCCGGTCGGAACAGAGGGCGGAGCGGGAACCGCCGAATCCCGAAAAGATGCCGAGGATGTCGGGAGACCCCAGGAGACGGCCAGGATCGCGCTGGCGACAAGCGCAAGCCACCGCCTGACCACAAGCGGCGTCCGCGAGAGCCTCCGCATCCTCCGGGCTACCAGCTGAGCGGGGCGGCCTCGGGATACCGGCGGAGCGCCTGCTCCAGGACGGCTTTGATGCGCTCCAGCGCCGCGGGAGTCGTCCCTTCCGCGCGGACGACCAGCACGGGCTGGGTGTTGCTGGCGCGCACGAGGCCCCAGCCGTCGGGAAACAGCACCCGCACCCCGTCGATATCGATCACCTCGTAGCGCTCCTTGAACTCCCGGGTCAGCGCGGCCACCACCGGCTGCTTGCGCCCGTCGGGACAGGCGACCCTCGTCTCGGGGGTAGCGTAGTATCTGGGGATCTCCCCGGCGATCGCCGAGAGCGGGCGGTCCGCGCGGGACAGGATCCGCAGCAGCCGGCCGGCGGCGTAGATCGCATCGTCGAAGCCGTAGTACTCGTCGGCGAAGAACATGTGCCCGGACATCTCCCCGGCGAACACCGCCCCGAGCTCGCGCATTTTGGCCTTGATCAACGAGTGCCCGGTCTGGGTGAACTGCGGCCGGCCCCCCAGCCGGCGGATCTCGTCGACGAGCGCCTGCGAGCACTTAACCTCCACGAGCGCCACCGCGCCGGGATGGGCGGCCAGCACCTCGCGCCAGTAGAGGACCATCAGCAGGTCTCCCCACAGGATCCCGCCTCGGTCGTCCACGACGCCGAGCCGATCGCCGTCGCCGTCGAACCCCAACCCCACGTCCGCCCGGGACTCGGCGACGACGCGAATCAGATCGCCGAGGTTGTGCGGGTCCACCGGATCGGGGTGGTGGTGCGGGAACGACGGGTCGAGATCGCAGTAGAGGGGCACGACGTCGACCTCCCAGGCGCGGAGGATCTCGGGGACGAACGCCCCCGCGGTGCCGTTCCCGCAATCCGCCACCACCCGCAGGCGGCGCGGGCCGAGATGGATTCGCTCGCGCAGCATCCCGGCGTAGGCGGAGAGGATCTCGCGCTCCTCGACGGCCCCGGAGCCCTGCCGGAATCGACCCGCCTCCGCCAGTGCCCGGACCTCCTGGATCTGCGACCCGTAGAGGGTGCCGGGGCCGCAGCACAACTTGAACCCGTTGAACTCCGGGGGGTTGTGCGACGCCGTCACCATGATGCCGCCCTCGACGCCGAGGTGCCGGAGCGCAAAGTACAGCATCGGGGTCACGGCCAGCCCGATCGTGAGCACGTCGCATCCGGTCGCGGTCAGCCCTCGGATCGCGGCCTCGTAGAGCAAGGACGAGCTCGTCCGATTGTCGTGGCCGACCGCCGCTCGCCGAACGCCGGCGGAGGCCAAGTAGGTGCCGAACGCCCGACCGATCGTCTCCGCGGCCTCGGCGTCGAGCTCGCGCCCAACGACGCCGCGGATGTCGTACTCGCGAAAGATCTCGGGCGGTGGTTGCATCTGCGCGTCCTCTCTCCCCGTCCCCGCTAGGAGGTGGTTCTCTGCGACTGCACCTGCCCCTGCCGGAGAGATGATGTATAATAGGCACCATGGCGGAGATCCGACGGCTCGCCGGGTATCTCCGGCCGTACATGGTACAGCTGGTCGGAGGCCTCGTCGCCGCGATCCTCGTTGCCGTGGCGTGGCTGTACGTGCCGCGGTACGTGGGGTATCAGATCGACGCCATCATCAAGACCCACGGGAACTTCGCCGTCCTCAACGGCGCCGCGCTGGTCATCCTCGCCATCTACATCTTCCGCAGCGTCTGTCTGTACATCCAGCTCTCGCTGCTCGCGTTCGTCGGCCACCGCCTCGTGGCGGACCTTCGCCTCGCGGCCTTCCGCCAGGTGCAGCGCTGGTCGCTCGACCGCTTCATCACCTGGCACAGCGGCGAGGTGATCTCCCGGACGATCCAGGACACCCAGCTCGTCGAATCCCGGCTGCTCAACGGCTTGACCGATCTGCTGACGACGGGGCTGCTGGTCGTCGGCGTCGTCGTCGCCTTGTTCCTCATCCAGTGGCGCCTCGCGCTCCTCACCTTCGGCACGATCGGCGCGCTGATCGTCGCGGCGCGGGTCTTCGGGCACGAGGTGCAGCAGGGCTCCACGCGGGCCCAGAGCCGCATCGCCGCCCTAACCGGGGTGATCAAGGAATCGATCACGGGGGCGCGGATCATCCGCGCCTTCGTCCAGGAGACGCGGGAGGAGGGCCGCTTCGGCCTGGAAAACGAGCGCACCTTCGAGGAGAACTACCGGATCCGGCGGCTGATCGCGCTCGAGATCTCGCTCGTCAGCATCCTCAACGCGTTTGGGTTGATCTTTGTCCTGTGGGCCGGGGTGAAGTACGTCTCCGCCGGCCAGATGACCCCCGGCGGCCTGGTGTCGTTCCTGGCGTACCTCGCCCTGGCGATGGACCCGGCGGCCAGCCTGCTCCGGTACTACTCCGAGTCGCGGCAGGCGATGGCGGGGGTCGTCCGGGTCTTCGAGTTGCTGGACGTCCCGGAAACGGTCATCCAGCCCCCCCACGCCGTACGCCTCAAGCGGCTCAGCGGGCGAGTCCGCTTCCGCAACATCTCCCTCGCCTACGAGCCGGACCGGTGGGCGCTGCGGAACATCTCGCTGGACGTCCACCCCGGCGAGCACATCGCCGTGGTCGGGCCGAGCGGGGCGGGCAAGAGCAGCCTGGTGAACCTCATCCCCCGATTCTACGATCCCACCGAGGGGACGATCGAGGTCGATGACCACGACCTGCGCGGGGTGCAGACCGCCTCGCTCCGCCGGCAGATCGGGCTGGTGCCGCAGGAGACCGTGCTGTTCGCCGGCACGGTCGCCGACAACATCGCCTACGGGCGTCCGGACGCCCCGCTAAAGGAGATCGAGGACGCGGCGCGCGTCGCCGCCGCGCACGACTTCATCTCCAGGCTGCCCGACGGGTACCACACCCACCTAGGCGAGGGCGGCACGCAGCTGTCGGGAGGACAGCGGCAGCGGCTGGCGCTGGCGCGGGCGGTGCTGAACGATCCGGCGATCCTCATCCTGGACGAGGCCACCTCCGCGCTGGACGCGGAATCGGAGGAGGCGATCCAGCAGGCGATGGAACGGCTCACCGAGCAGCGGACGACCTTCATCATCGCCCACCGGCTCTCCACCGTGCGCAGCGCGCACCGCATCGTCGTGCTGCTGGACGGTGAAGTGGCTGAGATCGGGCGCCACGACGACCTCGCCGCCCGGGACGGGCCGTACAGCCGGCTGGTGCGGGCGCAACTCATCGAGGAGACCGACCGCACCCCCGCCGCCGCTCCATGACGGTCGAGATCAGCGTCGTCACCCCGACCCGCGACCGCGCGCCGGTGCTGGCCCGCTGCCTCGACACACTCATCCGGCAGTCGCTCGACCCCGCGCGGTACGAGATCCTGATCGTCGACGACGGGTCGACCGACGACACCCCGGCGGTCGTCGAGGCGGCGCGGCGCGCCGCGGCCTGCGAGGTCCGGATGTTCCGGCTCGGGCAGCACGCCGGGATTCCCGCCGCCCGGAACCGGGCGATCCAGGAGGCCCGCGGGGACCTCATCGTCTTCGTGGACAGCGATGAACTCGCCCCGGCATCGTTTCTCGCCGCCCACCGGGACTGCCATCGGCGCGGGCCCAACGTGATCGGCCGCGGCCCGGTGATCATCACGCACGCGCTCGACCGGCCGTTCGAGGCGCGGGGCGGCATCCTGGACCTGTCCACCGCGTACTTCGACACGGACAACGCGTCGGTGCGGCGGAGCGATCTGCTGCGCGCCGGCCTGTTCGACGAGTCCTTCTCGCCCTACGGGTGGGAGGGCCTCGATCTGGGGTTCCGCCTCAGGGCGCTCGGCCTGCGGCGGGTCTTCCGGCGGGACGCCGCCCTGTACCACTACCGCCCCGAGGTGTCGGCGGAGACGCTGTCCGATCTCTTGGCCAAGGAAGAGGAGCGCGCCTGGACCGCGCGGCATTTCTTCGCCAAGCATCGCACGGTGGAGGCGAGGTTCGCGATCTCGCTCACCCCGATGCACTACTGCCTCAACGCCCTGCAGCGGGGGTTCGGCGCCCTCCACGCCGGCAACATCGTGGCGTGGGTGGCGCGGACACGGCGGTGGGGACTCTCCGGGCTCGGCCGCGTCATGTTGGCGGGCGTGCTGCGGGAGCGCTACTTCGCCCGCCTCCTGGACGGGGAGACGGCCTCCGGAACCCATGGACGCCAGCGTCATCATCCCGACGCGTAACAACCGCGAGGTCCTGCGCGAGACGATTGCGGCGCAGCTCGGGCAGGCCTTCCCGCCCGATCGGTACGAGATCATCGTGGTCGACGACGGCTCGACCGACGGGACGGCAGAGATGGTGCGCGGGCTCCGCGGCGCGGCCCCGATCCGGTACCTCGCCCAGCCGCCGCGGGGGCTGGCGGCCGCGCGCAACACGGGCGCCCGGGCCGCGCGGGGGCGGACCCTCGTGTTCATCGACGCCGATTTCTGGGCGACCCCCCAGCTCGTCGCCGCGCACCACGCGCACTATCCGCCGGAAGCCCGCCGCCTCTGGGTGCAGGGAGCGACGCGTACGCATCCCGACGCCCTGGTCACCCCGTTCATGCGCGACCGGGTGCGGCTCGATCCTCCCGACCGCGGGTCGCACGCCCTCTCACCGTTCCACGTCGTCGGGCGAAACTTCTCGATGCTGCGCGCGGATCTCGAGGGGCTCGGCGGGTTCGACGAGAACTTCACCGAATACGGGTGGGAGGACCTCGACCTGGCACTGCGCCTCCGGGCCTGCGGGGGCACGTTTCTCTACGACGGGGGGGCGCTCGGGTACCACTATCACGTCGAGACGCTGGAGAGCGTCCGGCGCAAATTCGGGCAGGCCGGCGCGGGCGCGGTCTACCTTTGGCGGAAGCACCGCCGGGCTTTTCGGCTCGGCATCTTCTTGGAAATCGCCCCGCTCATGCTTCCGCTGAAGTGGCTGGTCTTCCGCACCCCCCTCTTCACGCCGCTGATGCGCCGGCTCCTCCCCCACGCCGAAGCCCACCGCTGGTGGTCGCTCGCGTTTGCCGCCTACACGCACCTCACCTGGGAGGCCTACTACGAGGGGGTGTTCCGGGCGCTGCGGGAGCCGGAGCCGGACGCGCGCCGGGCGCGCCGCTCGCGGGACGCGCGCGCCACCTAGCCCATGGACTGCAGCGTCATCATCCCCACGTACAACAACCGCGAGGTCCTCCGCGAGGCCCTGGTCCGGCAGGTCGGGCAGGACTTCCCCCGCGACCGCTACGAGATCGTGGTGATCGACGATGGATCCACCGACGGGACCGCCGAGATGATCCGCGATCTGCGCAGCCCGGTCCCGATCCGGTATCTGGCACAGGCCAACCGGGGCCGCGCCGCCGCCCGCAACGCCGGCGTCCGGGCGTCCTCGGGCCGGGTGCTGGTGTTCCTCGACTCCGACTTCTGGGCGGAGCCGACCCTCCTCGCCGAGCACGCCAAGCACTACCCGCCCTCCGCCGCGCGGCTGGGGGTCCAGGGGGCCAGCCGCACCCATCCCGATTCACTCGTCACGCCGTTCATGCGGGCGCGGGAGATCCGCCTCGAGCTCCCCCCGCCCCGGCCGAACGACATCTCGCCGTTCCGCATCAGCACCCGCAACCTCTCCCTGCTGCGCGACGAGTTCATCGCCGCCGGCGGCTTCGATGAGGGGTTTGGCGGATACGGCTGGGAGGACATCGAGCTGGCCTGGCGCCTGCGCGCGCGGGGGGTGACGTTCCGGTACGAACCCCGGGCGACCGGGGACCACTACCAGATCCAGGACCTGGAGGGGCTGCGGCGGAAGCTGCGCGAGGGCGGGCGGAGCGCGGTGTACTTCTGGCAGAAGCACGGCCGGCCGTTCCGGTTGGGGATGCTGCTCGAGATCGCCCCGCTGCTGCTGCCGTTCAAATGGCTGGTCTACCGGACCCCGCTGGTCACCGCCCCCATCCGCTGGCTGCTCCCCCGCGCGGAGCGACGGGGGTGGCACTGGATCCTGAGCGAGTGCACGAACCACATGGTCTGGGAAGCCTACTATGAAGGGGTCTTCCGGGCGTTGGCCGGGGATGGGGGACGCCGCTCCGAGGCGGGCCGGGAGGACGGCAGCCAGGCCGAGACGACGTAACGCGGCCCGATCCGCCCCGACGACGCTGCGCAGCGGAGCGCCGCGGGCTTCTCGAGCACCAGGGTCCCCACCCGCTGCGCCACCGGCTCGAGCGGGGGCGGCTCCCACGGGAGCCTCGCCAACTCGTCCCGGGTGATGACGAGGAATACCCGGCCGGGCGCGCAGAGATCGCGGCGCAGCTCGCCCGGCATCTCGGCCCACTCGACCCGGTGCCCCGTGTAGTAGATCAGCGAGGTCGCGGTGTTCATCCGGTACGCGACGATCCGGTCGCCCGGCCGGAGCGTCGCGTCGATCGCCGACGCCAGCGGCCTGATCGGCTTCTGGGCCTCCGCCAGCGGCAGCACCCAGGTCAGCACCGCGACCCACGTCGCCGCCAGCGCCGCGCACACCAGCGCGAAAGCGGCCCGGCTGCTCCCGCGCCGGCCGGCGACGAGCGCGGCGGCCAGCCCGACCACGAGCGTCGCGGCGGTCAGGAGCAGGTCGCCGCCGGCCGCGCGCAGCGGCCCGGGGTACAGGGCTCCCAGGACCGCCCAGGCCGCCCCCAGCAGCACCACGACGAACCCCAGCAGCCAGCCGAGCGCGCGCGTCACCCGAGGATCGGCGCCGCCCCGCTCAAGGATCGGCCCCCAGAACGCCGCCACCCCGATCGCCGCAAACGGGAAGATCGGCATGATGTAGCCGGGAAGCTTGGTCTGTGCCGCCGTGTAGAAAAGCACGGGGATGGCCGTCCACAACAGCACGACCAGGCTGCCGTCCGCGCTCCGCCACTGCCGGAGGTGCAGGCGCGCCGCGTCCGGCCAAAAGGCCGTCCAGGGAAGCCCCCCCAAGGCCGCCACTGGCAGATAGAAGTACCAGGGGGCGGAGTGCTTCTCGACGACCCCGAAGAACCGGCCGACCATATAGTAGCCGACGTTTGAGACCAGGAACGCCCCGCCGTGCCGCACCGTCTCCGCGGCGTACCAGGAGAGCCCCACGATCGCGTACACCGCGACCCCCGCCCCCCACGGAACTTCCCGCCATCGGGCCCACCCTCGGCGCAGGGTGACGAAGGCGACGATGACCAGTCCCGGGAGGAGCGCGCCGATGGGGCCTTTGGTCAGCGTGGCCAGCCCGGCAAACAGAAAGCACCGCAGGTAGTCCGCGCGCCGCCCCGACCGATACCCCTGGAGGAAAGCGTGAAATGCCAGGAGCATCCACGCCAGCAGGACCGTGTCGAACACGGCCAGCCGGGACTGTCCCAGGAACTGCAGGGTCACCGCGAGGATCGCCCCCGCGATCAGCCCCACCCGGCCATCGAACAGCGCGCGGCCCAGCAGCACGGTCGCGTACACGGCGAGCAGGCTGAAGAGCACGGACCAGATCCGCACGGTCCACTCCGAGAACCCCAGCGCGCGGCCTGTCGCCGCGACCAACCACATATAGAGCGGGGGGTGCACGAACCAGGGATGGCCGTTGACGTGGAGGGTCACCGGATCGCCGGTCTGGACCATCTCCACCGCGATCTGGGCGTACTCGCTCTCGTCCTGGTCGAAGAGGGCGGGCGCGCCGAGCCGGTACAGATCCAAGCAGGCCGACGCCAGCAGCAGGACGACGATCCACCGGCGCTCCCGGTGCGGGGTCACCTACGCGCTGAGCCGCGGGGCGGTCAGCCGATCGAGCAAGTACCGGGCGATCGCGGCGGCCGCGCCGACGCCCCCCTGGCGCTCGCGGCCGATCCGGCCCCGACGCTCGCGCTCGCCCTGATCCCCGAGCAGGGCCGCCAGCGCGCGGCCGGCCTCCGCCCAATCGGACGTCGCCACCAGCGCGTCCCCCAGCAGCCGCTGCTGCTCCTCGAGGAAGCTCGGCGTGAACTGCGGACCGCTCCCCGGGAAGGCGACGACGGGCTTGCCCAGCCCGGCCGCCTGCTCGTGCGCCGCCCCCGCCATGCCGAGGACGGCCGTCGCCCGCCTGAGGGCGTCGCCGTAGCGGTCGGTGACGACCATCACCTCGATCTCCTCGAACCGGAAGCGCCGGGGGGCGAGCCACACCCCCCCCGAGGCGGTGACGACCTCGGCCAGCCGATCCGTGGACAGCTGGGGCGACCACGCCAGGATGACGGCGGGAGGGGCCGTGACCAATCGGGCGGCGGCGTTCGTCGCCCGGAGAAGCGCGCCGAGGTTGTCGAACGCGGGAGGCTTGCTGCCGGGGAGGATCGTGATCACCGGGCGGGCGGGGGCGAGCCCGAAGTCCTCGCCCGTGAACTGCAGGGCGTCCATCACCCAAAATCCAAGAAACTCCGCACGCACCCCCCGCCGCCTGAGCGCCGCCGCGGTCACCTCATCCCTCGTGAACACCTGGCAGGCCAGCCTGCGGATCATCCACAGCTCAAGCGGCGTGTGCGGGGCGATGTGCTCGGATTTGGGAGCGGCCAGGAACACCACCGGCCGCCGCGCCAAGCTGGCCATGGCGAGGCAGTAAACGTCTCCGACCGCCACGACGAGATCGGCGTGCCCCCGCTGCGTGCGCAGCGACCGCCGCTGGGCCCGCCAAAACCCCAGCCACCCACTGGATAGATCTTCGCGGAGGGTGCGCAGGGTCCCCCACCCCGCGCGCAGGCCGAAGCCCCGGCTAGGGAAGTTCCGGCGGGGGTCGAGCAGGCGGATGCCGGCAGGGTACAGATGGCCGAGCCCGACCAGCGGGTACACGGAAACCTCGACGTCGTGAAGCGGCAGCGCTCGAATCACTTCCGCGGCACCGACGTCTTCCCCGTACCCGTTGCTGACGACCAGGATTCGCCCGAGGCTCACGCCGCGTGATCACCCGGGTGGCGGTCCAAGAACGGCGCCATCTCCTCCAGCATCCGCGCGGCCGGGGAGACGGGCGCGGCGTACAGCCCGCGCAGCTCCTCGGACATCTTCGTCAAGCCGGGCTGGTCCTCGAGCATCGCCACCGCCTGCCGGGCCACCTCGGCGGGGACGAGGCGCCCCACCAGTTCCGGGACGAGCATCCGTCCGGCGTGCTGGTTCGGCCACGCCAGCAGCCGGTGGCGGCGGAGATACTGCCCGACGACGATGGCCTTCACGAGGTGCGCGAGCCCCGGGATCCGGCCGAGCCACTCGCTCAGCCCCGGGGTGCGGATCGACGTCATCCGCGCCAAGGGCACCAAGACGATCATCGGCACCCCGAGGATCGCCAACTCGTCGTTGTTCGTGCCGGGATAGGTCAGCGCGAGCCCGCACTCGGCCATCGCGCTCAACCGGTCGTGCTCGATGAGGTCGATCCCAAGATCATCCAGCGAGGTGCCGCGGCGGGTGAGGGCCCGCGCAAAGTTCTCGCGGGAGAGAAACGGCGAGGCCATCAGCGAGAACCGGAGGTCGGGGCGCAGCGCCCGCATCGCCGGGACGAGGTCGCGGATGAACGGCAGCGCGATGCCGGCGATCCAGCGGCGGCTGCCGGGGAACAGCGCGACGCGGGATCCCGACCGCACGCGGGGCGCGGCGGCCCGGACCGACTGCAGATGCTGCACGCGAAGGTCGCCGACGACGGCCAGCCGCCGGGAGGGGACCCCGAGGGCGGTCAGGCGCTCGCCCAGAGACGGCGTGGGGAGGAACACCCGCTCGAACCAGCGGGCGCGGCTCCGGATCGGGTGCGTGGCCTCGACGTAGGCGAAGACGGCAAACCGGAACCGCCGCGCCAGGGTCGCCGAGTACCAGAGGTCGCCGCCGAAGTGCAGCACGCACCCGGGCCCGGCGGAGGGAAACCGCCGCAGCCGGGCGGCAAAGGCGAGACACTCGCGCGGGCTGAAGATGCGGTCAAACACCGCCGCGGCGCGCGCGACCGCGGCCTCCTGCCCGCTCGCCCACTGGCACGGAGGGAGAATCAAGGAGACGGCCAGAGGGAGGCCCCTCGAGTTCGCCCAGGCCTTCGCCGCGTGGGCCATCGGGATCGCCAGGTAGGAGACCTCGCCGGGGCTGTTGGCCAGCAGCACCAGCTGTCGCGCGCCCACCGCAGCGTCCCGCCGTTCGGCCGTGCCGTCCGCCGCGCGGGCCCCGGTGAGCACCGAATGCATGGTGCGATTATACTCTGCACGAAATTGCGACGCAAACCGGACGCCGCTCGAGCGGCGATCAGCGCGAGACGTCGGCGGTCCGGCTCTTCGGCCCGGGCCCGGAGAGCCAGAACGCCTGCGACCACGCCGTCCCTCGCGCGTCCAGGCACTCGACGCGTACGAATCCTTCATCGCCGCCCGGATGATACGCCGCCTCGGGTCCTCCGCGCTCGTGGCGGACGGCGCCGTGCGCATCGAGGAATCGAATCCTGGCGGCATCCGTCGTGCATGTGATCGCGCCGTCGCGCACCCCAAACTCCGCACGGGGGCCGGTCGACGCGTACAGAGCCAGACTCCGCAGCGCGTGGAGGAACGCCTCGGCGGTCACCTCGGCGGCCTTCACCATCACCCAGCCGGTGTCGAAGTCCCGGTCTCGGTGCAGGTCGTCGACGGCGACCGCGCCGACCGGGGCCTCGGGCCCGCGGCAGGCGAGCACCGCCGCCCACCGCTTCACGTCGGTGCTCGCCGCGCTGTGGTGATTGCTGACCTCGATCAGGTGGTACCCCCGCAGCCGCACCATCTCGGCGACCGACCAGGAGCCCGTCCAGAGGTTCCCCCTCCAACCCGGGTGGTGCAGGGACACCACGCCGCCGGAAGCGACCGTGGCGTCGATGCAGGCCTGCGCGCCGCGCACGCCGAGCGGCCCCGGCGTCCCCAACCGCCCCAGATGGGGCCCGAGTGGCCAGAACGGCCGGCCGACCGCGGTCTCCACCCCCGGCAGCGCGAGGAAGGCGGCGTCGTTGAGCGCGTCGCACCGGGTCACCCGCTCGTGGTCGGTGAACACCACGAAGCTGTAGCCCGCGGCCCGATACCGCTCCAGCAGTCGGAGGGGCGGGGAGGTTCCGTCGGAATTGGTGGTGTGGCAGTGCAGCTGTGCTTTGCGGTACTGGCCCGGGACGGCGTACGGGTCGGTGACCGACGGCGGCATCACCGTCGACAGATTCGCGCGCGGCCCGCGGTCACCTGTCGGGGGGGACGGGGCGCGACGGGGCGGCGGTCGCCCTCGCCGGGCCGGTGGGGGCCCCCCACGCCGGCAGCGGCGGGGCATCGGCCGGCGCGGCGACCTGATACCCCAGCGCGTGCAGCTGCTCACGCAGCGCCTTGATCCGATCGGGCGTGTCCGGATGGCTCTCGAACGCGTTGGTCAGGCCGGGCTGCGACTTGTCCAACGCCGCCAGCCGCTCGAAGAAGCCCAGCGACGCGACGGGGTTGAACCCGGCCTTCCGCGCGTAGATCACGCCGTAGTGGTCGGCCTCGAACTCTTTGTCCCGCGAGTACTTGGCATCGATCAGGCCGCGCGCCAACTGGGAGATCTGGTACGCGGCCAGGCTGCCGCCGAAGACGAACTGGGTGAGCAGCACCGCGCCGAACTGCAGCGCCATGTCGCGCTGCGCCAGGTCGACCGCATGGCGGTGGGCGACGTGGGTCGTCTCGTGCCCCAGCACAAACCCGAGCTCGTCCTCGGACTTGACGAAGCCCAGCAGCCCCTGATCCACGAAGAGAAAACCCCCCGGCGCGGCAAAGGCGTTCACGCTCTTGTCGCGGACGATGTGGTAGGTCCAGGGAAGGGTGGGCCGCTCGGAGACCCGGGCCAGCCTCAGCCCCAGCCCGGTGACGTACTTGGTCAGCCCGGGATCGGCCACGAACCCCGGCTTGCTCGCCACCTCGGTCTCGACCTGCCGCCCGATCTGGATCTCCTGCCCCTCGCTCATCCCAAAGAACTGGGCGTGGGCCCAGGGCGCCGGCGGCGTCCACAAGACCAAGGTCGCGGCGACGGCCATCGCGGCCGCGCCCCATCGGACCCGGCTAGGCATCGACCCCACCCCCCTCCACAGACGGCCCACACTTCCCACAACGCACGGCGAGCCGCAGAGCGTTCCCCATCCTCCCGATAGTATTGTACACGGTGCGCGCCGGGCCGAAACCTCCGGAGAACGCCTGTGGTACAATCGGGGCTGTGAAGATCACGGTGCGTTTGTTCGCCTCCTACCGCGAAGCCGTGGGTGCGCCCGTTGTGGAACTCGCCCTGGACGGCGGTGACGGAGGCTCGGCGGTCTGGGCGGCGCTGGTCTCCCGCTTTCCCGCCCTGGCACGCCTGCCCAAGCCGTCGGGATACGCCGTGAACGATGAATACGTGCACGGGACCCTGGCGCTCCGGGAGGACGACGAGGTCGCCATCATTCCCCCGGTCAGCGGGGGGGCCGTCACCCGCGCCGCGCTGATCGAAATCACCGATCGGCCGATCCAGCTCGACCGCCTCCTGGGGGCGACCGCGGATCCCGGATCCGGGGCCGTCGTCGTCTTCCTCGGGGTCGTGCGCGACAACGCGCGCGGCCGGCGGGTCGACCACCTCGAGTACGAGGCCTACGACACGCTCGCCCGCCGGGAGATGGAGAGGATCGCGGAGGCGATCGCCGCGAGGTGGCCGGGCGCGCGTGTCGCGATGATCCACCGCACCGGGCGTCTCGGGGTGGGAGACGCGAGCGTGGCGATCAGCGTCTCGGCTCCGCACCGCGCCGAAGCGTTCGAGGCGGGGCGATTCGCGATCGACACCCTGAAGCAGACCGTGCCGATCTGGAAGAAGGAAGTCTGGGACGGCGGGGAGGCGTGGGTCGGTGCCGAACCCTGACCGCCCGAGCCCATCCCGGGACGCGGTTGAGGCGGCGCCAACCCCGGTCCGGCCGCGCGGCATGAAGGCGGCGCTGTTCGGAGAGTACGTCCGCCACCTCCCCGCGGCGGTGGGCGCGGCGATCGGCCTCTACTCCGCCGTGCTGCTGTGGAGCGCCCACGAGACGGTGACCGGGGCGGTGGCGCTTGCCGCGGGAATCGCCGCGGGCCTGGCCCTGGAGCACGAACCGTCCCCTCGCCTGCGGGCGGTCGGGTATCTGCTCGGACTGCTCGCCGTCGGCCTCGCCGTGCGAACCACCGGCCTCGCCGTCCTCGCCTACGGGCCGTGGATCGTGCTCGCCGCCGGCCTGTTTCCTGCGTGGATCGCGCAGGTCGGATTCGGCGCCGCCGGGGTCGCCAGCTACCTCCTCGCCGCCCTCGTCGCACGACCTCCTGCGACCCCGGCCGACGTGCTCGTCCCGGCGGCGGCGATCGCCGTGCTCCACCTGGGAGCGGTCCTCGTGGCGCGCGAAGCGCGCGCCACCAGCCAGCTCGCCCTTACCGACCCCCTGACCGGCCTGGCCAACCGTCGGCTGCTCGACTGGCGGCTGGCCGAGGAGCTGTCCGAGGTCCAGCGGACGAACGGCACGTTCACGCTGGTCTATCTCGACATCCAAAATTTCAAGGAAGTGAATCACCGCGTCGGACAGCGTGCCGGGGATCGGGCGCTGATCCGCATCGCGCAGATCCTGCGGGACACGATGCGGACCCACGACGTCATCGCCAGGATGGGTGGCGACGAGTTCGCGATCCTGGCCCCCGCCCTCGCCGAGACGGACATCACCGCGGTCATCGAACGGATCCGGACGGCCGTGGCGCGCGCCACGACCCTCCCCTACCCGCTGCGCGTGGCGGCCGGGTGGGCGATCGCGCCGCACGACGGCCGAGACGCCGCGGCCCTCCTGGAAACGGCCGAAGCCGCCGCGTACGAACAGAAGCTTCAGGCGCACCTATCCGGACCGTCGCTGCAGATGGAGCTCACCGCCGCGCTCTGGAACCTGCCGGACGGGGCGCAGCAGCTGGTCCGCCTTCTCCACGCCGAAGGGATCGAACTCGAAGAGCACCTGAACCGGGTCGGTCAGTGGAGCCTGGACCTCGGGAGGGTCGCCGGGCTCGACCCGGAGCGCCAGCAGACGCTGGCGCAGGCGGCGGTGGTGCACGACGTCGGGAAGCTCGTGCTCCCCCGCTCGCTCCTCCGCAAGCCCGGCCCGCTCTCCCCTGAGGAGCAGGCGATGCTGGTCAAGCACGTGACCAGCGGCGTGGCGCTGCTGCGGGCGGTGGCCGTCGACGAAGGGGTGATCGCGATCGTCGCGGCGCACCACGAGCGCTGGGACGGCGGCGGGTATCCCGACGGGCTGGCCGGGGACCGGATCCCGCTCGAAGCCCGGATCCTCGCCATCGCGGACGGGTGCGACGCCATGACCGCCCGCCGCCCGTACCGCAAGGCGTGGACGACGGACGAGGCCATCGCCGATCTCCAGCTCGAGGGGGGCCGGCAGTTCGACCCCGAGCTGGTCAACCTGATCATCCCCGTCCTCGGGGCGGCGGGGTAAAAGGAGGAGAAGGATCGCACGCCCGCGCGTGCGGTCGGGGGAAATCTCACGCTGAATCGGAGGGTGTCTATGCTGCGGTCTGTCGCCACCACCGTCACATCCGTCCTCGTCGCCGTCGCCCTCGCCGCCGTCCCCGCGCGCGCGCAGCGCGCCGGTCAGAGCTGGAGGCCCCTCCTCCCCGGACTCAAGGCGGAGCTGGCCGCCAAGCACGATCCCGAGGTGGCGCTGCGGCTGGCCATGGTCTACGCGCACGAAGGCATGCTGATCGACTGGTGGCACACGCTCAAGCAGATCGACCAAATGATCGGCGGGGACGCCCACCGGGAAGGGATCGCCCGGCGGGTGTTGCCCAAGGCTACCGCTCAGGTCCAGCGGGATCCCGGCGACCTCCTCGCCCGGTACGAGCTGGCGTTTGCGTCGTGGTTCGCCGAGAGCGACCGGCACACCGCCCTCCGCCAGTTTCTGGAGATCACCCGGCAGGAACCGCGCAACGCCATGAATCACGGCTACCTGGGTTACCTCTACGCCGACCGCGAGGACGCCAAGGACACGGTGGCGCAGTGGGAGGAAGGGGTGCGGCTCGATCCCAACAACAACGCGATGCACTACCTGCTGGGGCTGGCCTACAGCCACGTCGGCCGGTCGCGCGACGCGGCGGTCCAGTTCGCGATGGCGTACCGCGACCGCACCGTCTACAACTACGTCACCCGCGGGGAGCTGCCGTAACAACGGGAAGTGAGGTCTAGCCGACTCTCCGCCGCGCCGCCCACCGCACCACGATCAGCACCGCTGCGCCCGCCACGGCCATCCCGGTCCACGACACGCCGAAGATCAGGATGACCGCCACCCCGAAGTCGGGCGGCAGGGCCACCCCGTGGAGCATCCCGATCGCCCGGTCCACCCCGATCCGGGCCCAGACCGTCGACGCCGCGGCGAGCATCGGGAGGATCACACCGCGCCCGCTGGCCCAGGCCGCCGCCGCCCCCGCAATCCACGGCGATGCCAGGCTGAGCCATCCCGCGGCGGGGAGCTGCGCGGCCAGCAGGTCGAGCCCGTCGAAGAGCGCGGCGCCCACACAGACGGCGCCGATCCACCGCAGCCCCGCTGGCATCTGCCCGACCGGATCCGGGGAGCGACGCCGGGCGGGGGTTCGGCCCCCCGCCCGTTCACCCACCCAGACCGCCGGACGACGCACTAGTGAGCGGAGGAATCCCCGGCATCCCCGGAATCGATGTAGGTGAGGTGGGTCGCCCCCTCGGCGACGAATCGCCGCGCGCGGTAGAACACCGTCACCCGGTCGGCCCACAGCGTCCCCTGCCGCCGCTTGACGATCACGCTCCCGGTGATGACGGCGATGCCCTGCCGGAGGTCGATCGTGGCGCCGGCCCCGCGCAGCTTCGCGTCGTAGACGTCCGCGTCGATGGGCCCCCGGATCACCGCCCGATCGGTCGCGCGGAACAGGTCCATCCGGCTGCCCAGCATGCGCCCGTCGCGGTTCTGGATCGTCGCCCGGGCGGATCCGCCGCCGAAGATCACCGCGTGCTGCGCGCGCTCATCGTAGGTGACCCGCGAGCCCGTGGCGATCAGATCGGGTTGGGAGAACAGCGTGACGTTCCCGTCGGCCGCGAGCGCGCCGGTGTCGCGGTCGGCGGCGATGCGGTCCGCCAGCAGCGCGTAGGATCGGCTTTCCACCGAGGCGTGGCCGGCCAGCAGGGCCCGGGCCACCCGCTGCTCGTGCACCACAAACAGGGTCACCGTGTCCGCGACCGCCTTGACCGTCGGATCCGCCACCGACACGTGCCCGGTGAAGACCGCCACGCCCGTGGGCCGGTACAGCCGCAGGGCGTCGCTGGTCGCGCGCAGCGAGCCGTAGGTGACCGCCACGTGCCCCGTGGCGATCAGGGTGCTGCCGCGGGCATCGACCGATACCTGGTCGGCGGCGAACGTCGCCGATCCGGCGGAAAACTTCGCGGCGGCCGACGCGGACGGCCCGCCCGGTCCGGGGAACCCGGCGAGGCCGACGGCGACCAGGGCCGCGGCCAGCCGGAGGCGGCGCGGCATCGCTAGCGCCCGGCGCGAGATGCGGCGTTCCGGCAGGAGGCGCAGTACCCGTAGAACTCGATGCGGTGGCCGACCACGACGAACATCCCGTCGGTCAGCTTTGACTGCTCCTGTTCCAGGGTCTTGGTGACCCGGCCGCGTGGGATGTCCACCACCGCGCCGCATCTGAGACAGGTGCCGTGATAGTGCGGGTGCACGTTCGGGCAGAACACGCTCCGCCCGTCGCCGTAGGTCAGGCGTCGGACCATGCCCAGCCGGCCGAACAGATCGAGGGTCCGGTAGGTGGTGGCCAGGTTCACGGTGGGGCAGACCGTGCGGGCGCGGCGGCAGATCTCCTCGGCGGTGACGTTCTCGCGGCCGGCGTTGAGCATGCTCCCCAGGATCGCCCGCCGCTGCGGGGTGGCGCGGTAGCCCTCGCGCGCCAGCACGGTGAGGCGTTCGTCGAGGGTGGCCGGCTCGGTCCGTTGAGCCGCCACCCCTGCGTCGGCCCGGTACGAGGTCGTCGGCACGGCGGTGCGCCTAGAAGAACTCTTGGCGGAGAGCGTCCGCCTGCGTCGCGGTGAGCGGCGCGAGCTCGCGCTTGGCGACCGGCCCGATCCGCAGCTCCGAGACCTGGTCCTCGTAGGTCGGCTCGCCCTGAACCTGGTACAGGATCCCGATGGGGATCTTCTCCCCCCACTCCTGCGCCTTGCGCCAGGCGGTCTCCCGATCCGCGGGATTGTGCCCGGCCTCCTCCAGCTTGTAGACGCGCTCCCGGTAGTAGTCGTAGGTGTTGATCTTGTTATAGATCACGCACGGCTGCAGCACGTCCACCAACGCGTAGCCCCTGTGCTGGATCGCCGCCATGATCAGCTTGGCCAGGTGCTTCGGATCTCCGGAGAACCCGCGCGCCACGAACGTCGCGCCGCCATTGATCGCCGTCGCCAGCGGGTTGAACGCGATCTCGATGCTCCCCTCCGGCGTGGTGCTGGTGACGAACCCGCGCTCACTCGTCGGCGCGTACTGCCCCTTGGTCAGGCCGTAGACCATGTTGTTCTCGGCGATGTGGACGATGTCGGAGTTCCGCCGCATGATGTTCATGAAGTGGTTCCCGCCGATGCCGTACCCGTCCCCGTCCCCGGTGATGCAGATCACGTGCAGGTCGTGGTTGGCGAGCTTCGTCCCCTGCGCCACCGGCAGCGACCGCCCGTGGATGGTGGTGAACGAGTTCGCGTTCATGTAGTCGGGGAGCTTGCTGCCGCACCCGATCCCCGAGAAGAACATCACCTCGTGCGGGTGGATCTCCAACTGCGCGAGCGCGCTCTTCACGGCGTTCAGGATGCCGTAGTCCCCGCACCCCGGACACCAGGTGACCTTGATTTGGTTGTTAAACGTCTTCTGATCAAGCATGGACCTTGGCCTCCTCCAGCTTCTCGATGATGTATTCCGCGCTGATCGGCCGGCCGTCCCAGCGCAGGATCATCCGATCCGCGCGCCGGCCGGTCATCGCCCGCACCAGGTGCGCGAACTGGCCGCTCTGGTTGCCCTCCACCGCCACCAGTTCGCGGGCCGCCTCGATCAGCGGCGCCGCCTTCGCCTCCGGGAACGGCCAGATGTCGACGAAGTGCAGGAGGTTGGCCCGGGTCCCCCGGGCGTTGAGCATATCGACGGCCTCCCGCATCGCGCCGTACGTGCTCCCCCAGCCCATCAGGGTGACCGCCGCCCCTTCCGGCCCGTAGAGGGTCGGCTCGTGGAGGTCCTCCACGATGTGCTGGAATTTCCGCCACCGCTTCCCGGCCATCTTCAGCCGGTTCGCCTGGTTCTCGTCCTCGAAGTGCCCGTACTCGTCGTGCTCGTCGCTGCAGGCCTGCTGCACCGCCTTCGGATGCCCGGGGATCGCCCGAGGGGAGATGCCGCTCGGGGTGTCGCGGTACCGCAGGTACGGTCCGGTGAGCCCATCCAGCTGTGCCGGCGTCAGCATGTCCCCGCGGTCGATCTGCACGCGCTCGATCGGGAACTCCGACGGCAGCAGCGTGCGCATCATCGTGGTGAGGTAGAACTCGGTCATGACGATCACCGGGCACTGCCACTTCTCCGCCAGGTTGAACGCCCGCACGGTGGTGTGGAAGCACGCTTCCTGGGTGCCCGGGGCCAGCACGATCCGCGGGAACTCCCCCTGGCTGGCGAACAGCGCGAAGAGCAGGTCGCCCTGCTCGGTCTTGGTCGGCATTCCGGTGGAGGGGCCGGGCCGCTGGGCTTCCACGATCACCACGGGCACCTCGGCCATCCCGGCCAGCCCGAGGGCCTCCACCATCAGCGAGAAGCCGCCGCCGCTTGTGGCCGTCATCGCCCGCGCCCCGGCGTTGCCCGCGCCGATCGCGAACAGGATCGCCGCGATCTCGTCCTCGGTCTGCTTGACGACGATGTCGAACTTCCTCTGGTGCCCCGCGATGTACTCAAGAATCGAGCTCGCGGGGGTCATCGGATACCCGGACATGAACCGGCACCCGGCGGCGATCGCCCCCACGCCGATCGCCTGGTTCCCGTTGATCAGCAGCCGGCGGCCCCGCTCCTTGAGCGGGGAGGCCTTCCATTCGAAGGAGGTCGAATACTTGTCGCGCCCGACCTTGTACCCTTCCTCGGCCACCTTGAGGTTGCCCTCGACGACCGCGTCGCCCTTGCGTTTGAAGTTCTGGCGGATGACGTCGGCCACAAACTCAAACGGGTACTCGACGATGCCCGCGAGCGCCCCCAGGCCACAGGTGTTGGCCATGATTTTGTTGCCGCCGATCTCCTGCGCGAGCTTCGTCAGCGGCAGGCCGTAGAGCTGCACCCCCCGCCGCGTCAACACGTCGTGATCGAACTTGAGCGCGTCGTCGAACACGAGCGCGCCGCCCTGAACGATGTGCGCGCCGTAGTCCGTCACCGCCTCCGGGCTGAACGCCAGCAGCAGGTGCACGCCTTCGGTGTGGGCCCACAGGGGATGATCGGCGAGCCGGATCTGGAAGAAGTTGAGCCCGCCCCGGATCCGGGACATGTACTCGGTGTAGGTGTGGAGCCAGAGGCCGCCGTGGCTCAGCGCCTGCGCGAACCCGGCCCCGCCGGACTCCACGCCCTGACCCGCCTCGCCCGCCAGCCTGATCGTCATGTTGTTGATCCGCTTACTCACGCTGTCTCACCCCCGATGAAGGCTGGGCCTCCCGCTCAGGTGCTGCGCGCCTTCGTGAGGCGCCCCCTTGCGATCACCCGACTCACCCACTCCCTCCGAACACACATTCCATGCGGCTGCCGCCCCACCCTCCGGGCAGGCAGCCGCCCCGGCTACTCTCGTCGCGCCGGACCCCGTCCCTCGGGCGCCGGGGAACCCGGCCCCTCCCCTTGGGATTCCTCCCACAGCGTGTCCAGCCGCCGGTACTTCTCCGGGAACTCTCCGGTGTAGCGCAGCCACGCCGGGATCGGGTACCGCACGCCGCCCTGGTGCGTCCCCCGGAGGCCGACCACGAGATCCTCCGCCCCCGCCCACGGAACCGCAAAGGCCATCTCGTGGTCCTCGGTCTGCCCGTAGATGCGATCCCCGTAGCACGGCAGGATCACCTGCGGCTGCCCGGCGCGCATCGTCTCGATCACCGCGTCGGCGCAGTCCAGCCGCGCGGAGAAGCTGCTGTGGATCCGGCCGCCCCCCCGGTACAGCGCCGCCGCCACCAACCGCATCACCTGCGCGGCGTTGCCGTACATCAGCACGACATGCGGCTCGAACGCCGACCGGCCGAGGGGAGCGACGATGATCCGCTCGTACGTCCCGAAATCGAACTTCGGGACCTCCGCCTCGGTGCGCTTCCCGGCCTCCGCCGTCTCCGTGTACATGCCGCAGGCCAGGTTCCCCTCGGCGTAGTACGGGAGCACCTCCTCGAACCCGAACGCGGTTTTGGCCAGCGGGCAGCTGAGATCGTCCCGGCCCACCGCGAGCGCCCACCCGTACCGCCGGGCGATCGAAAACGTCTGACAGATGGCCACCTTGATGCCCATGTCTTGGGCGGGACGCCGGACCTTGTCGGGCAGCGGCTCGCCCGGCTTCGCCATCCGGATGCCGAGGGGAAACGTCTGCGGGCGGACGAATTTCTCGATCTCTTCGTTCAGCGCAGCCGGCGTCATCGCGCCCACGGTATCCATCACCCGGTCACGCCCGCGCCTTCAGCAGCGCGTCCGCGATCGCGTAGAAGACGAGCGCGGAAGGAGCCTCGGGATGCGTCAGGGTCACCGGCTGCCCGGTGTCGCCGCCCTCGCGGATGGCCGGATCGAGGGGGATCTGCCCCAGCAGCGGTGCGCCGATCATCTCCGCCAGCCTGGCGCCCCCGCCCTGGCCGAAGATGTAGGAGGGCTCGGCCCCGGGGGTGGCGAGGTAGTAGGACATGTTCTCGATGATCCCGATGACCGGCATGTTCACCTTCTCCGCCATCCGTCCGGCGCGGAAGGCCACCGTCGCCGCCGCGGCCTGGGGGGTCGTCACGATCAGCATCTCCGCCCTGGGCAGCGTCTGCGCGATCGTCAGCGACACGTCGCCGGTGCCGGGGGGGAGATCGATGAGCAGGTCCTGGACGTCTCCCCAGTAGACCTCACCGAGAAAGGTGGTGACGGCTTTGTGCAGCATCGGCCCGCGCCAGACGACGGCCTCGGTCTCGTCCACCATGAACCCCATGGAGATGGCGCGGACGCCCGCGCGCTCGAGCGGGATGATCATCTGGTCGATGGTCGTCGGCCGACCCTTGATCCCCAGCATCTGGGGAATGCTGAACCCGTAGACGTCGGCGTCGGCGATCCCGACCCGCCGTCCCCGCGCCGCCAGCGCCACGGCGAGGTTGGTGGTCACCGTGGATTTCCCGACGCCGCCCTTCCCGCTGGCGATGACGAGCACCCGCGTGGTGGATGTCGGCGAAAGCAGCGGGGCCTGCCGCTGCGGCCCGGGGCGGAGTTGGCCGATGAGCGCCTGGCGCTGCTCCTGCGTCATCACCCCGAGCTGCACGTCCACCTGGTCCACGCCCGGGAGTTCCTGAACCTTGGTCTTGATGGAGTCGATGATCGTCTCGCGCAGCGGGCAACCGCTGATCGTCAGCAGGGCCTCGACCCGCACCGCCCCATCGCGGATCGCCACCTCTTTCACCATGTTGAGCTCGACGATGCTCCGGTGGAGCTCCGGGTCCATTACCCCCCGCAGCGCCTCGATCACCTGGTCTTTCGTCACGCCAACCCTACGGGCAAACACGATGCCTCCTGGGAGTCCAGCCGGGTGCGTTCGAGGTGGTTAGCCGGACGCGCGGGTGCTGAGAGTAATTATCACTTTCATCATGAGCGTAGCACCCGTCGCGGAACGCTGTCAAGGAAACGGGCGCGAGGGCGATCGGTCGCTACTGCGCGGGCGGCGCGCCCGTCGCCTGGCCGCCCGGACGTCGGCCGCGACGGCGGTGCCGTCGGCGGCGGCGACCCGAGGGCCGGGACGGTTCCCTCTGCGACCCCGCCGGGCCGACGGCGGTGGGGCCGGGCGAAACCGGGGGGCGCACCGCAAGGGCATCCCCGGCGGAGTCCAGAGGCATCGAGCGGTCGCCCTCCTCGACCTCGCCCGTGGACGCGTCTTCCGGGGCCGGCGCCAGGGTGTCGTCGGCGAGCGAGTCCACCTCCCCTTCCTCATCCGGGGCCGCGGGCTCGGGCGCACCAGGGGCCGGACGGGCAGCCCGACGCTGCGGAGCCTTGCGCTCCGCGGCCAGCTTGATCCGGGCGAGGAACCGCTCCACAAACTGCACGAAGAACTGACGGGCCGCATCGTCCGAGATCATCGCGATGGCGGGATCGACCTCGAGGCGGTACACCACCTCGGTCCCGTCCTCCACGACTTTCAGGGTGCACTCTCCGCCGAAGGCGCGCAGCGTCCCCCGCAGCTGCTTGAACTCGATGGAGTGCGGCGGCCGCAGGGTGACCCGCTGGACCGACTCGATCGGCAGGCCGATCAGATAGCCGGTCAGTGTCACCATCTGGCCGCCCCGGCGCTTCTCCACGGACTCCGCCGTCATCCAGAGGGGGGCGGCGTAACGGGGGAGGTGATCGACGCGCCCGATGTGAGCAAAGACCTTGTCGGGAGAGGCGCGCATCACCCGGCGCGCCTCGATGGCCAGGATCGGTGGCGCCGGGGCGGCTATCGGGTCAACTCCTCTCGGATGCGTCGGGTGCCCGCCACCATCGAGGTCAATTTGGCGACCGTCTCCTCGATTGTCCGGGTCTTCAGGCCGCAGTCCGGCGTGACGTAGATCTGCTCGAGCGGGATCACCTTCAGCGACCGGCGGATCCCGTCGGCCACCTCCTCGGGCGTCTCCGCGCGGTGGCTGTGGGCATCGAGCACCCCCAGGCCGATATCTTTGGTGAACCGCGGGGTCCGAAACGTCTCCAGCAGCGCGAAGTCGTCGTTCTTGAGGGCGAGGTCGATCTGATTCACGGCCAAGCGCAGCATCGCCGGATAGATCCGCGGCACGTCCCCGTAACAGACGTGGGTGATCGTGTAGGCGGAGAGCCCCCGGGTCACCATCGCCATCGCCTCAACGGCGAGATCGAAATCTTCGTCCGGCCGCGTGTGGATGGCGGGCTCGTCGATCTGGATGTACCGGGCCCCGGCGCGCTCAAGGTCCGCCGCCTCGTCGTGGATGGCCCGGGCGAGATCCAGCACCAGCTCCCGGCGCGTGGGGTAGTGTTCGTTGAACGACCACTCCGCGATCGTGTACGGACCCGTCAGCATCCCCTTCACCGGCCGGGGGGTCAGCCCTTGGGCGAACTTCCACCAGTCCACGGTGACCGGGCCGCGGCGGCCGACCGGCGCCACCACCGCCGGCTTCGGGTAGTACCGGTTGCCGTACGAGCGCACCAGGCCGGGGATGGCGAACCCGTCCATCTGGTCCGCGAAGAACGCGACCATATCCCCGCGGTACATCTCCCCGTCCACCAGGACGTCCAGCCCGATCTCCTCCTGGCGGCGGATCCACTCCTCGGTCGCCTGGCGCTCCAGCGAGCGCAGCTCTTCGTCCGGCAGCTGTTTGCGTGCGTGCTTCCGCCTCGCCTCCAGGATGTACGCCGGCTTGGGGAAGCTTCCGACCGTCGTGGTGAGCAGTGACGTGGTCATGCCGCCTCCTTCCCGGCCCGGCGGACCCCGGCCACCAGGACCTCCAATTTCCGCCGCGCGATCCGGCGGGGCAGGAACTCCAGCCCCGCGCTCGGCCCGACGTGGAGGTGCGGGGCGGGCACGATCTCCGCGGCCCGACGACACGCCTCCGCGATCGCCTCGGGCGTTTCCATCTTGGTATTCCGGGCGTCGAGGATCCCCAGCCCGAGTTGCTTGGTGAACTTCGCCCGGCGGAGCACCTCCCAGTTGCGGGTGCCGGCGACGAAGTCGACGCCGACGATGTCCACGGGGATCTCGAGGATCGCCGGGTACAGCCCGTCGATGTGGCCGAAGTAGGTGTACAGCGCGCGCGTCGCCGTCACCCCGTCCCACAGCACGTCCATCGCCCGCCGAAACAGCGGGAACCGATCGCGGTGTGTGAGCAGCCCAGGTTCGTCCACCTGAATCACCGGCGCGCCGGCCGCGGCCAGCGCCCTAAGCTCGTGGTTGAGGGCCGCGGCGAGGGCCATCACGAACTGGTCGAGGTTTCCGTAGAATTCGTCCCGGCTGAGGACCGCCAGCGTCAGCGGCCCGGTCACCACCGGCTTCACCGGACGCAGGCTGTGGGCGGCGGCGAACCGATAGTCGGCGACCCCGATCGGGCTGCGCCAGCCGATCTCGCCCACCGCCACCGGCTGCCGGTAGTAGACGTTCGTGTCGAAGTACCGCTGCAGGCTGTGGATCTCGAACCCCTCCAGCCCGTGTGCGAAATAGGTTTGGCCGTCCTCCCACCGAATCTGCCCATCGGTGAGGAGGTCGACCCCGGCCTCCGCCATCTCCGCGAGCACCTCGGACGTCACCTCGTCCTCCACCTGGCGCAGATCGGCCGGGGTGATCTCGCCGAGCTGCCGCTTTGCCACGCTCGTCCGCCACCGGCCCGGGGCGGGGGGATCGGGAATCTTCGGGTAGCTGCCCACAACCGTCGTCTTCAACTGCTGCACCTCCGGCCCGCATGCGCGGGGGAATTCGGTGGACTTTCCGCCGGCGACGGACCACCACGCCCGCCGCCCGCGCTCACGCCAGCACCTCACGGGCGATCAGCATCCGCTGCACTTCCGAGGTCCCCTCACCGATCTCGCAGAGCTTCACGTCCCGGTAGATCCGCTCGACCGGATAGTCCTTGATGAACCCGTACCCGCCGTGGATCTGCACCGCCCGGGTCGCCGCCCGCGCGGCGGCCTCCGACGCGTACAGCTTCGCCATCGAACTCTGCTCACGATACGGCAGCCCCCGATCGGCACGTGACGCCGCCTCCATCACCAGGAGTTCGGCGGCGTCCAGTTCGGTCGCCATGTCGGCGACCATCCACTGGATGGCCTGAAACTCCGCGATCGGCCGACCGAACGCCCGCCGCTCTCCCGCGTACGCCACCGCCGCGTCGAGCGCCGCCCGCCCCAACCCCAGCGACATCGCGCCGATCCCGATCCGGCCGCCCTCCAGCACGCGCAGCGCGTCGCGGTACCCTTCGCCCGGCTCCCCGAGCATCTGCGCCGCCGGGACGGCGCAGTCTTCCAGGACGACCTCCGCGGTGTCGCTCGACCGGACGCCGAGCTTGTCCTCGTGCTTCCCGACCCGCAACCCGGGGGTGCCGCGCTCCACGACGAAGGCGGAGATCCCACGCGGTCCCGCCTCGGGGTGCGTCCGGGCCATGATGACGTAGGCGCCGGCGATGCTGCCCTGCGTCACGAACACCTTTGTCCCGTTCAGCACCCACCGGTCGCCCCGGCGCTCCGCCCGCGTGACCAGCGCGGCGGCGTCGCTGCCCGAGCCCGGCTCGGTCAGCCCCCACGCCCCGAGCGCCTCACCGCTGGCCAGTCGCGGCAGGTAGGCCCGCTTCTGCGCCTCGGTTCCCGCGCGCACGAGGTGCCCCGCGCACAGCGAGTTGTGAGAGGCCACGGTGAGCGCGATCCCGCCATCCCCCCAGGCCAGGGCCTCGATCGCCAGCGCCGTGCTCACCGCATCGAGGCCGGTGCCGCCGTAGGCCTGAGGGATCACCATCCCGAACAGCCCCAGCCTCGCCAAACTCGGAATCAGCGAGACCGGAAACGCCCCCTCGGCGTCCCACCGCCGGGCATGCGGACGCAGCTCGCGGGCGGCAAACTCCCGGAGGGTATCGTGGATCAGCCGCTGCTCGTCGGTGTAGTCGAATCGCACGCCATGCTCCCGCCGCGCCCGACGACCAAATGAAAAGCCCCTCATGCCGTTCCATGAGAGACCCAGGGTTCCTTCCGACCTACCCCTTCCCGACCGGGACGTCGGGCCTCCGGCTCGGGCCGTTCAGAAGGGCGCGGCTTCGACCGCCTTGATCTCCGGGACCTGTTCCTTCAGCATGCGCTCCACACCGGCCTGGAGCGTCATCATCGAGTACATGCACCCCACACACGACCCCGCCAGCCGGATCTGCACGATCCCGTCGACGATGTCCACCAACTCGAGATCGCCGCCGTCCTGCTGCACGGCCGGGCGGATCTGGTCGAGGACCTTCTCCACTCGAGCGTGGAGGTCGTCGACGTCCGCGGTCGCCTGCCCGGTGGGCCGGTCCATCGCCTACTCCCCCGCCTCGGCTTCCTCGCCGCAGGGGTCGGCGTGCCCCGCCTCATCAGCGGTCTTGAACGAGTGCCCGCACCCGCAGGTGGCCACGGCGTTCGGGTTGCGGATCGCAAACCCGGTCGCGGTCACCGAATTGACGTAATCGACCTCCGACCCGCGCAGCAACCTCGCGCTGGTCCGGTCCACCAGGAGGCGCACCCCACCCCGCTCGATGACCTCGTCGTCGGCTTCGGGCGAGTCGAACGTCATCCCGTAGGAAAATCCGTCGCACCCGCCCGGCTGAATGAAGACCCGGAAGCAGAGGTTCGGATCGTCCTGCTCCGCCAGCATCTCCTTCAGCTTGGCGACCGCGCTCTCCGTGAGCAACACCGTTGGACGCCCGACTTCAACCGACATCGTGTGTCACCCCGTCTGATTGAACTGCCCTACATTGCTCCTCAATTGTATCTATGCACCGTCCGGTTTGTCAAACCGCGTTTGTCAAGCCGACGAGGCCTGTGCTACAATCCAGTCGATTTTCCGACGGGAACCCGCTCCCGAGGAGGCCCGACGCGTGCGACAGACACTCACCGCGGCCAAGGCGTTCACCACGACCCTCACGGTGCCGACGCGCGACCCGGTGGAGATCGTCAACCTCACCGACCAGATTCAATCGCTCGCGGAGATGCGCGAGATCGTCCGCGGATTCGTGCTGGTGCACAGCCTGCACACCACCACGGGACTGTGCCTGAATGAGTTTCAGGAAGCCCTGCTCCACGACATCAAAGCGTTTCTCGCGCGCCTGGCCCCGCGGGACGGGGGGTACCGCCACAACGACCCCGCCTTCTCCGACGACACTCGCAACAACGCCGCCAGCCACCTCGGCGCCATCACCCTCGGGCAGACGCTGCAGATCCCGATCGAGCAGGGAACCCTGGTCCTCGGCACCTGGCAGCGGATCCTGTTCTGCGAGCTCGACGGTCCGCAGACCCGCCGCGTGTACGTCCAGGTGATGGGGGTCTAACGCTCGGCTACTCGGTCGGCAGCTGCGCGTTCACCCAGGCCAGGATTCCGCCCGCCAGGTTCACCGCCTTGCCGTATCCCTGCTCGCGCAGCAGCGTCACGATCTTTCCGCTCCGCCCGCCGGACCGGCAGTAGATCACGGCCGGCGTCCCCTTGTCGATCTCCCGCAGGCGGGCGACCACCTCGCCCATCGGGATCAGCCGGCAGCTCGGGATGTGGGATTCCTCGTGCTCCCACGGCTCGCGCACGTCGACGAGCTGCACTCCGCCCCGGTCCAGTAGCGCCTTCGCCTCCTGCGGGGTGACCTCAGGGATGTCGACCTTCACCGCCTGAGTCCGATCGTGGGCGGGCATCCCGCAGAACTGCTCGTAGTCGATCAGCGCGCGAATCGTCGGCCGGTCACCGCACACCGGACATTCCGGGTTCCGGTTCCACCGCACGACCCGCGTCTCTCCCTCCAGGGCATCGAAGATCAGCAGCCGGTTGGCGAGCGTCTCCCCGGCTCCCAGCAATAGCTTCATCGCCTCCAGCGCCTGCCGGCTCCCCATGAACCCGCACAGCGCGCCGAGGATCCCACCCTCGGCACAGCTCGGCACGGCGCCGGGAGGCGGCGGGGTCGGGAACAGACAGCGGTAGCATCCCCGGCCGGGCACGAACGTCGTCGCCTGCCCCTCCCACTTCAGGATGCTCGCGTCGACGAGCGGCTTGCCGAGCAGCACGCAGGCGTCGTTGATGAGGTAGCGGGTCGGAAAGTTGTCGCTGCCGTTGATCACCACATCGTAGGGGCGGATGGTGTCCATGGCATTGGCGCTCGTCAGCACGGTCTGGTAGGTCACGACGGTCACGTCGGGGTTGAGGCCGGTGAGCGTCCGGCGTGCCGATTCGGTTTTGGGCTGTCCGATCGCCGGGGTCGTGTGGAGGATCTGCCGGTGCAGGTTCGTGAGATCCACCTGGTCTCCGTCCACGATCCCCAGGGTGCCGACCCCGGCGGCGGCCAGGTACAGTGCGGTCGGCGACCCCAGCCCGCCGGCGCCGATAATCAGCACCTTGCCGTGGAGCAAACGCGCCTGCCCCGCGATCCCCATCTCCTCCAGGATGATCTGGCGGGAGTACCGCTCCATCTGGCCGGCGGTGAGCAGCGGGGCCTGCGGCTGCGCGCCGGACACCCTCGTCGTGGCCATCTCATACCCTCCGTCCAACCGTCCTGCGGGCTACACCCCACGATAGGGACTGCCCCTTGGGCTGTCAAGAACGGAGAACGCGCGGCGGAGCCCTGCGCTTCCCCCGGCGGCGCGCCCCGCGTGAAGCCTCGGTGCTATAATGTCCCCTGGCCCCCGCCGCGCCGCGGGCCCGCCCCGAGCACGACCGGCGCAGGGCGCGGCGGGGCATAGTAGGGATGGGCAGAAGTTCAAGTGGAGGGTCGCGATGGCTTCGGAGTTGTACGACGTCACCATTCTCGGCGGCGGTCCGGTCGGATTGTACGCCGCGTATTACGCCGGCTTCCGGACGCTGCGCACGAAGATCGTCGAGAGCCTCAACGCGCTCGGCGGACAGATCACCGCGCTCTATCCCGAGAAGTTGATCTTCGATGTCGCCGGATTTACGCGCGTCATCGGCCGTCAGCTGGTGGACAACCTGGTCGAGCAGGCGATGCAGTACCAGCCCACCGTCTGCTTGGGGGAAACCGTGGAATCGCTGACCACCCTCCCCGATGCCACCCTCGAGCTGAAGACGGGCGCCGCCACCCACCGCAGCCGGACGCTCTTGATCACCGCCGGCATCGGCGCGTTTCATCCGAAGATCTTCAAAAATCCGCAGATCGACGGGTTCGACGGCCGGGGGCTCTACTACTTCGTGCGCAGCTTCCAGGACTTCAAGGACAAGCGCGTCCTCATCGTCGGCGGCGGAGATTCGGCGGTGGACTGGGCGCTCGGGCTGCTCGGGGTCGCGCGGTCGATCACCCTGATCCACCGACGGGACGAGTTCCGCGCCCACGAGGACTCGGTGCAGAAAATGCTCAAGTCGTCCGCGCAGATCAAGACGTTCTACGAGTTGCGGCGCCTGGAGGGCGGCGCGCAGGTGGAGCGGGCGGTGATCTACCAGAACAAAACGAACGCCGAGGAGACGCTGGAGGTCGACGCCGTCATCGCCTCGCTGGGGTTCCTCAGCACGCTCGGCCCGATCCAGGACTGGGGGCTCGAGCTGGAGCACGACAGCATCCGCGTGAACACCCGGATGGAAACGAATCTCCCCGGGGTCTACGCCGCCGGGGACATCGTCACGTATCCGGGGAAGGTCAAGCTGATCGCGACCGGCTTCGGCGAAGCGGCAACGGCGATCAACAACGCCGCCGGCTACATCAACCCCAAGGCGAGCCTCTTCCCCGGGCACAGCAGCTCGCAGGCGGTGCACGACAAGCAGAAGGCCTCGGTCGGGACGTAAGCCCTCAGCGCGCGCCGGCCCCCGCCGCCTGCTCGTCGGCGTGGTAGCTGCTGCGCACCAGCGGCCCGGACTCGACGTGGCGGAAGCCCATCGTCAGCCCCTCGCGCTTCAGCGCGGCGAACTCGTCGGGATGGTAGTAGCGGACGATCGGCGCGTAATCCCGCCCCGGGCTCAGGTACTGGCCGACCGTCAGGATGTCGCACCCCGCCTCCCGCAGGTCGCGCATCGTGTCCAGCACCTCCGCCCACCCCTCGCCGAGCCCCACCATCATCCCGCTCTTGGTGAGCCCGCGTCCGCCCCACGCCTTCGCCCTGGCGAGGAGATCGAGCGAGCGCCGGTAGTCCCCGCCGGCGCGGACCGCCCGGAACAGCCTGGGCACCGTCTCGATGTTGTGGTTGAGGATGTCCGGCCCGGCGTCGAGCACGGTGCGCAGCGCCGCGGGGTCGCCCTTGAAATCGGGGATCAGGACTTCCACCGAGCAGGCGGGCCGGCGCTCCCGCAGCAGCCGGATCGTCCGGGCGAAGAGCGCGGCGCCGCCGTCGCGGAGATCGTCGCGGTCCACCGAGGTGATGACGACGTGGCGAAGCCCCATCGCGGTCACCGCCTCGGCCACCCGCTCCGGCTCCTGGGCGTCCACTTCCGTCGGCAGCCCGTGGGCGATCGCGCAGTAGGCGCAGTGCCGGGTGCAGACATTGCCGAGGATCAGAAACGTCGCCGTCCCCCGCTCCCAGCAGTCCCCGATGTTGGGGCAGCGCGCTTCCTCGCACACGGTGTGCAGCGCCTGGGTGCGCATGATCCCCACCAGCTCCCGGAAATGGGGGCCGGTGGACAGCTTCACCTTGAGCCACTCAGGCCGTCGCCGTTCGTTCATCGTCCCTCCGCGCCGCCGGTCCCCGCCGGGGAACGACGGCCCACCTAGAATTCGGGGGAGTCCCCCACCGGCGTGAACCCCTCCACCTGCTGCTTGATATGACCGAGGAACTGCATCCCCACGGCGCCGTCGAAGATTCGATGGTCGAACGCCAGCCCCAGGTACATCATCTCGCGGACGGCGATCCCCTCCCCCACCACCACCGGGCGCCGCACGATCGCGTCGGTGGCCAGGATCGCCGCCTGCGGATGGTTGATGATCGGCATCGACATCACCGACCCGAACACCCCGGCGTTGGTCAGCGTGAACGTGCCGCCGGAAACCTCCTCCAGCGTCAGCGTCCCCTCGCGCGCCCGGGTGGAAAGCCGGGCGAGCTCCTTGGCCACGGCCACGACGGGTTTCCGATCCGCGTCCTTGATGACCGGGACGATCAGCCCGTCGGGCACCGCGACGCCCACCCCGAGGTTGATCGCCTGCTTGTACAGGACCCCGTCCGCGGTGAAGGTCGAATTCACCATCGGAAACGCTCGAAGCGCCCGGGCGGCCGCGCAGACGATGAAGGCCGTGATCGAAATGTTCACGCCCTCCCGGGCGCTCCAGGCCGCCTTGTGCGCCTCGCGATGGCGGACGATCCCGGTGACGTCCGCCTCGATGATCCCGTACGCATGCGGGATCTCGCGCTTGCTGCGGGTCATCCGCTCGGCGATCGCCCGGCGGAGCGGGGAGAGCCGGTGGAGTTGGTCGCCCCCGGCGGAGGCGGGCGCGGCCGCCTCCGCCGGGCGCGGGGCGGAAGCGCGGGCGTCGAGGTAGCGGAGGACGTCGTCTTTCGTGATCCGCCCCCCCTCCCCGGTCCCGGAGAGGCCTGCCAGTTCCTGGGCGCTGAGACGGTGCTCCTCCGCCAGCCGGCGGACCAGCGGCGTGAGCTTCACCCCTTCGGGGCGGGGACGCGCCGGGGCGCGACGCTCGCCGTCGTCCGCGGAGCGAGCCGCGGCGGGTGGGACGGACGCGGTCGCCGGAACCGCAGCTCCCTGGACGGCGGCCCCGCCCTGCTCGTCGATCACCGCGATCGCCGTGCCGACGACCACCGTTTCCCCTTCCGCGACCAGAATCGCCCGCAGCAGTCCGGCGGAGGGTGACGGCATCTCCACGTTGACCTTGTCGGTGATCACCTCCACCAACGGCTCGTACTTGGCCACCGCCTCCCCGGGCTGCTTGAGCCACCGGCCGATCGTCCCTTCGTGCACACTCTCGCCGAGCTGGGGCATTTTGATCTCGGTGGGCATCTGCGAAATCCTCCGGACCGCGGACGGGCTAGTAGACCACCAACGCGCGGGCGGCGTCGGCGATCTTATCGGCGGTGAGCATAAACCACGCTTCGAAGGGCGCGGAGAATGGGACGGCCGGAACATCCGGACCGGCCAACCGCGTGGGGGGGGCGTCCAGGAATCGGAACCCCTCCTCGGCGATCGTCGCCGCGATCTCCGCCCCAAAGCCTCCGAACCGGTTGTCCTCGTGGACGATCAACGCGCGGCTCGTCCGCTCGACGCTCGCCAGGATGGTCTTCGTGTCGAGGGGGCGCAGGGTCCGCACGTCGACGACTTCCGCTTCGATCCCCTCGCGCGCCAGCGCCTCCGCGGCTCCCAGCGACTCCTGCAGCATCAGCCCGTAGGCAAAGATGCTGAGATCCCGCCCCGGGCGCCGGGTCACCGCCGGGCCGATCGGAACGGTGACGTCGGCGTCGGGGACGTCGCCCCGCAGCGACCGGTACATCTTCTTGTGCTCAAGGTACAGCACCGGGTCGGGGTCGCGGATCGCGGACTTCAGCAGCCCTTTGGCGTCCGCGGGGGTGCCGGGGACCACGACCTTCAGCCCGGGGATGTGTGCGTAGAAGGCTTCGATCGACTGCGAGTGGTAGAGGGCACCGTGCACCCCTCCGCCGAACGGCGCGCGGATCACGATCGGACAACCGAAGTCGTTTTTCGACCGGAACCGCATCCGCGCCGCCTCGCTCAAGATCTGGTCGAATGCCGGATGGATAAAATCCGCGAACTGGATCTCCGCGACAGGCCTCAGGCCGTTCACCGACATCCCGATCGCCACCCCGACGATGCACGACTCGGCCAGCGGCGTGTCGATGACCCGGGCCTCCCCAAACGCCTCGGACAGCCCCTCCGTGACCCCAAAGACCCCGCCCTTCAGTCCGACGTCTTCCCCCAGAACCACGACGGACGCGTCCCGGGACATCTCCTCGTGGAGGGCGTCGTGGATGGCGTCGATGAAGCGCTTATCGGCCACGGCTACCGGGGGACGTCGGGAGATTCGGCGTAGATGTAGCGGGTGACGGTCGCCGGGTCGGGCAGCGGGGCCGCCTCGGCGAGTTCGCTGCCCCGGTCCACCTCGTGCTGGATCCGGGTGCGGATCTCCTGTTCGCGGGCGGGGGTGAGGACCCCCCGCTTCCTGAGCTCGGCGGCAAAGACGTGGACGGCGTCCCGCTCCCGATCACGTGCCAGCTCCTCCGAGCTGCGATACTTCTCCTGGCGGTCATCGCTGCTGTGCGCCGTCAGACGGGGCACCTTGACCTCGAGGAGGGTGGGCCCCTCCCCGCCCCGGGCGCGCGCCACCGCTTCCTTGGCGGCGGCGTACACCGAGAGCACGTGGCTGCCGTCGACGGTCACCCCCGGCATCCCGTACCCGGCCGCCCGGGCGGACACGTTCGCCACCGCCATCTGCTTGCTTTGGGGGACCGAGATCGCGTACCCATTGTTCTCCACGACGAAGATCACCGGGAGGCGGTGAACCGCCGCGAAGTTCAGCGCTTCGTGAAAATCCCCTTCGCTCGTCGCTCCCTCGCCCAGCACGACGAGGCAGACCTCCCCCGTCCCCCGCAGCTTCGCCGCGTAGGCGATCCCCGCGGCGTGAAGCAGCTGGGTGGCGACCGGGCTGCTCGTGGACAAAATCTTGTGCCGGGAGTGCCCGTAGTGGCCGGGCATCTGACGTCCACCGCTGCTGGGATCGCTGTCCCGACCGAGCTGGATCAGAAAGATCTCCTCCGGCGGCATCCCCTTCAGCAGCACCGCCGCCACCGAACGGTAGTACGGGACGAGCCAGTCACGCTCTCGGTCCAGCGCGTAAACCGTACCGACCTGGGCGCCCTCGTGCCCCTGACCCGAGATCATGAACGCCGCCTTGCCCGACCGCTGGAGCGCCCACATGCGCTCGTCGACCGCGCGGGCGAGGCAGACATAGTAGTACATCTCCAGGGTCTGGGCGGCGCTCGGTTCGCCCGTGTTCGGGGAGACTCGGGTCTTGATCGTTCTGGTCTCCTTTGCGCTCATGGAGCCTCCCGTGTCCAGAAGATGCCGCGCGACGCTCCCGCGAAGGGTTCCCCACCCGGCGAAGGCGCTCCTCCCCCCCTCGCTCCCATCATACCCCACCCGGGAACCCCCTCACGATCAGGCGTGCACCGCGCGACCGAGCGCGGCGAGCGCCGCCTCCTTCACCGCCTCGGAGAGGGTGGGGTGCGCGTGCACCGCCTGGCCGATCTCGAGCACCGTCGCCTCGAGCGTCTTTCCCAGCACCCCTTCGGGGAGCAGCTCGGTCACCTCCGGACCGACGAGGTGCACCCCGAGGATTTCGCCGAGCGCGCGGTCCGAGACGATCTTGACGAACCCCTCGCGGTGGCCGAGGATCGCGGCCCTGGCGTTGCCCGCAAAGGGGAAGCGGCCGACCGCGACGTCGTGCCCCCGCTCGCGCGCCTCCCGCTCCGTGAGGCCGCAGCTCGCCACCTGGGGGATCGAATAGGTGGCGCGGGGCATCAAGGTCGGGTCGAGCGCGGGGGGAACGTTCCCCGCGATCGCCTCGACGGCCAGGGTGGCCTCGGCCGACGCCACGTGCGCCAACAGCAATCCCCCCGTGACGTCGCCGGCGGCGGAGATCGACGGGACCGCGGTCCGCATCCGCTCGTCGACGCGGATCCCGCCCCGGGCGGGCTCGAGCCCCGCCGCCTCCAATCCCAGCTCCTCGACCACGGGGGCGCGCCCCACGGCCACCAGCGCGTACTCGGCCTCCACCACTTCCTCGACCGCCCCCGCCCGAAGGGCGACCCGCACGCCGTCGGCGTGCGCCGTCACCCCGGCCACGGCGGTCCCCGGCCGGACCGTGACGCCGCGCTGGGCGAGGGCCTTCGACACCACCGCGGACACCTCGTCATCCTCGAGCGGGAGGATGGTGGGCATCATCTCCACCAGCGTCACCGCGGAGCCAAAGGCGGCGAAGAGACTCGCAAACTCGGTGCCCACCGCCCCGGCCCCCAGGATCGCGATCGACCGCGGCACCTCAGGGAGTCGCAGCGCACCGGCGTTGTCGAGCACGCGCCGGTTATCGATCGCCACGCCGGGCAGGCTGCGGGGGCGCGATCCGGTGGCGAGCAAGATGTGCCGGCCGTCGAGGTGCGCCTCGGACCCGTCGGTCGCGGCGACCCGGACGCGGGTGGGGTGCACGACGCGGCCGTCGCCGGGGAACACCGCGATACCGTGCTTGCGCATCAGGAACTCGACTCCACGGAAGTTGGTCCCGACGACCCGCTCCATCCGGCGGCGCAACTTCGCGTAGTCCAAGGAGACCCCGGTCGCCGCGATGCCGAGCTCGTCCGCCCGGCGCATCGTCTCCAGCAGTTCCGCGGTGTGCAGGAGCACTTTTGTCGGGATGCACCCCACGTGGAGGCAGGTTCCGCCGAGCTTCTCCCGTTCAACGAGCGCGGTCCGCAGGCCCAGCTGGGCGGCGCGGATCGCGCCCACGTACCCCGCGGGGCCTCCGCCGATGATGATCAGATCGTAAGATCCCGCGGGTGCGGTGCTCATGTCTGATCCAGGGGGAGCCGTGCGATGGGTTGGCGACCGGCGAAGCCCTCATCGGCCCCGTGCCAGAACGCGATGGCGGGCTCTCCCACCCGCCAGCAGAGGAACACGGTGGCCCCACCGCGGGCGCGAAAGGGAAAATCCACCAGCCCGGCGTCGAGATCGCGCAGCACGCACCCCGTCGATTCGATTTCGCCCGCCAGCGCCACCAGCCGCTCCGTGATCGAGTCCAGGACGCGCTGCTCGTCGGCGAGCGCGCTCAAGACCAGCTCGCCCTCCCCCAGGCGCTTCCAGAGGAGATCGAGCCGGGCCTTCTTGACCACCGCCTCGTCCCGCAAGCGCCGGAGGGCGGTCAGCATCTCGGTGAGCCCGGGGAGAAGATCCGTCGCCTCGCCGAGCGTGAAGTGCCGGATCGGCATCGTGACATCACCGCCCTCGCCGCGCGACGCGCGGCCGGCGATCGGGCCACCGCCGCCGCAGCAGACGTCCCGGATCGACGAACAGCACGCCGTTCAGGTGGTCGATCTCGTGCTGGAACACCCGGGCCAGGATGTCCTCGCCTTTCACCACGATCGGCCGGCCGTGAATGTTCCGGCCCTCCACCTCGACCCGCTGCGCGCGCCGGACGTCTCCGTACACCCCAGGGATGCTGAGGCAGCCCTCCGTCCCGACCTGGCTGCCCCGGCGTCGACGGATCCGAGGGTTGATGACGGCCAGCGGCTCCTCGCCGATGTCGATCACCACAACGCGGAGCGGTGTGCCGATCTGGGGAGCGGCCAAACCGATTCCGTTGGATCGGCGCATGCTGGCGAACATGTCGGCAACCAACTGCCGGATCGCCCGGTCGACGAGGCGAATTCTCCGGCTGCGCCGCCGCAGGATGCCGGCGTCCGCATCACGCAGGGTGACGATCCGGCGGGAGCGCGCCCGAACCCCCCGGAGTCTCCGGACCCGCCCGCCACGGGGACGCGGGCTCACCGACGCCGAAGCGACACCCGGACCCGGTCCGACTCGGCGGCACCGCCGAACCGTTCGCGCCGGCCTCCGGAAGGGACACCTCGGCCCGCGCTCCTCATACCCCTCCGAGACCCTTCGCCGCGAACGGGCGCATCGCCGAGGGTATTCTTGGTGGTGGGGTGGGGAAAATCCTTGCCCGCCCGCCTCAGCGCGCGGCGATGCCCGAAACCAGAAGCGTGACCCCACCCACGGCGAGAAGGGACCCGGGCAAATGTCCGGATCCCTTCCCCTTCATCGGACGATCGGAGGGCACTTATCCGAAGCGCACCTTCACCGTATGATACCCCTGCCCGCCGTCCGGCAGGGTCGGCTCCGGCTTGGCCGGCTGGAGCGCGCCCTTCCCGTCGGTGGCGCGCACGCTGATCGCGTACTCGCCGGCCTTCGGGGGCGTCCAGGTCGCCGACCAGAACTGCCAGGTGTTCACCCCCAGCGGCTCCTTCACGGCGGCGGGCAGCCAGGTCTTGCCGCCGTCGGGGCTGAACTCGACCTTGGAGATCCCGCGGTTGCCCGCGAACGCCCAGCCGCCAAGGGCGAGCGCGGCGCCGTCTTTCGTCTCGACCCGGAACGCGCTGTTGGTCTTGACGATCGCCTCCTGGTCCCACCCCTGCTGTTCCCAGTAGCCCCGGACGTCCTTGTACTCGAGCGCCGACGCCTCGATCGTGGTGAGCCATTTGGGTTGCTTCATCCCGTAGCGGTTGAGCAGCAGCACACGGACCGGGGCGCCGTGCTTTTGCGGAATCGGAGCGCCGTTCATCTCGTAGGCCAGCATGGACAGCGGGTCCATCGCCACGGCCAGCGGGATCGACTCCTTGTACCCGTCGGCGGCGGTCCAAATGATCGTCTTCACCTCCGGCTTGACCCCCGCCTGATCCAGAAGGTCCTTCACGCGCACGCCGTTCCACCGGGCGGTCCCGATCAGGTCGCCGCCCACCTCGTTGCTGATGCACTCAAAGGTCTGGTAGCGCTCGACCGGGGGGGCGGCCTTCTTGAGCTCATCCAGGGTGAGCGTGAGCGGCTTCGCCACGAGCCCCTTCACTTCCAGCTTCCACCGCGCCACGTCCACCGTGGGATCGAAGAAATTCTTGGAGACCTGGTAGAACTGCCCGTCCGGCGTGATCTCCGGCGGCATCCCCTTGACCAGCTGGAACGCCTGGGCGGCGGCCGCGGCGACCCGTGAGGTCGCTGTCCCGATCCACGTCGCGCAGCGACTCCCCGCGGCGGCGGCGACCAGCACGATCGCCGAGCGGCGCAGAGCATCGCGGCGGGTGACGCGGTCCCGCGAATCCCGCGCGCCGGAGGCGGGCCGCGCCGCGCTCGGCTGGCTGCTCGAGGCGGTCAGGCCGGCGGTCGCCGCCCGGACGGGACGCCGCCCGCCGGGCGCCGGACCGAGCCCGGCGAGGACGATCCCGTACGCGACGCTCGCCAGCGCCATCGGCACGGCGGGAGCCAGGACCATCGTCGTCAGCGGAACGCCGAGGATCCCGCCCTCGATCAAGGGGAGAAAGACGTAGGTGAGGAACGCCCAAGCCAGCACCGCGATCTCCAGGGCGAGGACGAGCCGGGGGCGCCGCGTCCGCCGGCCGAGCCGGGCGTAGAGCATCCCGCCGATCCCGAACCCGATCACGCCGGTGATGACGGCCATGACCAGCCCCAACGGTTTCGCGAGGTGCTGGAGTTTGGCGAGAAAGAGCGCGAAGATCTGGTACGGGATCAGACGGATCATCCGTTCGGCGAGCGCCTCCGGAAGCGTCGGCGTCCCGGTGGCGGACCGGTAGGCGAAGAACACCAGCATCGCGGCCACCCCGCCCGCCGCGCCCGCCCAAAACCCCCGCATAAGAGGAGTCTGTTTCACAACCGCTCACCTCGTAATGAAGCTCCTGGTATCAATCCTAAGCGGCGCGTGTAAAGACCAGATAAAGTCCCGATGAAGGCGGAAAGGTGGGCAACAGTAACCGAACCCCGCGGTCGTGGAGGAGAACCGGTGCCGTCAGGTGCGTGACCCGCGGCCTTCCCATTCTTCCCCCGTGGCGGCGATCTCGCGCTGCCGCTCGGTCGCGATGTCCACAAGCCACTGCGGGTCCTCGTAGACATAGTCCTTGCGCAGCGGGTGCCCCTTCCAATCCGGGCTCATCATGATCCGGCGGAGGTTGGGGTGGGCCTCGAACACGATGCCGAAGAGATCGTACGCCTCGCGCTCGTGCCAGTCGGCGCCCCGCCACAGCCCCGTGACGGACGGGATCCGCGGATCGCTCCTCGGGATCGCGACCTTGAGCACCGCGGCATGGTTGCGCACCAGCGACGCCACGTGGTAGACGACATCGAAATGATCCGACCAATCGATCGCGGAGACGAAGGAGAGGTACGCCATGTCGAACTCCGGGTTGTCCCGGAGCCAGCGGCAGAGATCCAGGATCTCGTCCCCCGGCACCAGGAACGT
Source organism: bacterium (assembly GCA_035307765.1). Taxonomy (NCBI): domain Bacteria; species bacterium. The sequence continues at coordinate 92,396 of DATGHU010000011.1, forward strand.
CGGCTGGTGGTGATGATAGACCTTGGACTCCTCGCGCTTCAGCGGGCGGGGCGCGGGCTTTCCCGCCGCCTTCGCCGCCTCCGCCGCGGCCCGCCACTCTTGCTCCTTGCCCTGCCACTCCTCGTCGGCTTTCGCCTCCTCGACCTGCTGCTCGGCCAGGAGATCGCGGACGTGCGGAAAGCGCGCCAGCAACTGGGCGACGCGAGCGGGGGTCATCGCACCATCCCCCCCACGATGCCGCGCGCCACCGGCTCTTTCGGCGCCGCGGCGTGGAGGTCGTCGAGGTCGTAGAGCAGCCGGTCGCGGCTGTACGTCGACGCCTCGTAGTGCGGCACGAACACGATCGCCTCGGTCGGGCACACCTCGACGCAGTACCCGCAGTAACAGCATTTGTCCATCTCGATGTCGAACCGGGTGAGCACCCGCTCCTTGCCCTTCCCCTCCGCCTCGATATGGATGCAGCGGTCGGGACAGATCCGCTCGCACTGGAAGCAGATGATGCAGAGATCCTTCCCCGTCGCCGGGTCGATGGGCAGCGCCAGCAGCCCGTGAAACCGGTTGGACACATCGACGTGCTCAAGCGGATACTGCACCGTCACCTTGCGGCGGACCATGACGCGAAATGTCAGCGCCAACCCCGTCGCCAGCGCGGTCACCGCCCGGGTCACGCGAGTCACGAGTGGCATCCCGACCCTCCTACCGGTCGACGTCCGAGAGCACGATATCGATGCTGCCGAGGATCGCGATCACATCGGCGATCTTCCAGCCCCGCATCATTTCGGTCAGCGCGTACAGGTTGCTGAACGACGGGGCGCGGACTTTGACCCGGTACGGGGTCTCGCCGCCGTCGCTGACGATGTGCACGCCGAGGTCGCCCCGCGGCGACTCGGTCTGGACGAACGCTTCCCCCCGGGGCGCCTTCATCGTCATCGGCACGCGGGTCCGGATCTCACCGCCGGGGAGCGCGCGCAGCACCTGCCGGATGATCCGTACCGACTGGCGCATCTCCGCAAGGCGCACCAGGTAACGGGCGAAGCAGTCGCCGTCCTCCAGGACCGGGACGTCGAACTCCATCGCGTCGTAGACCTCATAGGGGGCCGCCTTGCGCACGTCGTACGCGATCCCGCTCGCGCGGGCGACGGGGCCCGACGCGCCCATGGCGATCGCATCGGCGCGGCCGATCCGGCCGATCCCTTTGACGCGCGCGAGGAAGATGGGGTTCTCGGTGAGCAGCGCTTCATATTCGTCGACCCGGGGGAGGAAGGCGTCGAGGAACGCCCCGCACTGCTCGCTCCACCCCTCCGGCAGGTCGGCGTACACCCCCCCGATGCGGAAGTAGACGTGGTGCAGGCGGCCGCCGGTGACCCGTTCGAACAGGTCCAGGATCGCCTCGCGCTCCCGGAAGCACCAGAGGAACACCGTGGTCGCCCCGAGGTCGATCGCCCAGGTCCCCAGCCAGACGAGGTGACTCGCGATCCGGTTCAGCTCGCAGAACAGCACCCGGATGTACCGCGCGCGGTCGGGCGGGCGGATGCCGGCCAGACGCTCCACGGCGAGGCAGTACGCCTCCTCGTTGTTCAGGGCGATGAGGTAATCCAATCCCCGGTCGACGAGGGCGACGTTCTGCACGTACGTCCGGTGCTCCATCATCTTTTCGACCGAGGAGTGCAGGTACCCGATGTCGGGCTGCACGTCGACGATGTTCTCGCCGTCGAGGGTCACGATGAGGCGCAGCACCCCGTGCGTGCTGGGGTGCTGGGGCCCCATGTTCAGCATCAACTCTTCGGTCCGCAGCGCCATCCCCGTTCTCCTAGGACCCCCGCAGTGCCGCGGCGGCCTGCTGGCGCAGGAACGGCTCGCGCTTGATCTTTTCCTGGAGCTTGAGGATCCCTTCGATCAGCGCCTCGGGGCGCGGGGGGCACCCGGGCACGTAGACATCGACGGGGATCACCTGGTCGATTCCCTTCAGGATCGAGTAGTTGTCGTAGAAGAACGGTCCGCCGCACGTCGCGCACGAGCCCATGGAGATCACGTACCGGGGCTCGGGCATCTGCTCCCAGAGCCGGCGGACGATCGGGGCGATCTTGAGCGTCGCCCGGCCGGCGACGATGATCAGGTCCGCCTGCCGCGGGGTCGCGCGCGGGATCAACCCCATCCGGTCCAGGTCAAACCGGGCGGCGTAGGCGGCCATCATCTCGATCGCGCAGCACGCCAGCCCGAACGTGAGCGGCCAGATCGACGACGCCCGCCCCCAGTTCAGCGCCGCCTCGACGGTGGTGAGGATCAAGCCGCCGCCCGGAATGTTGTCGAGGATCGCGACCGCCTCGGCGATCGGGGTGATCTGGCTGCGGCGCGGCGCCGCGGCCCCTCCCCCGACGACGTTCATCGACATGGTCGCTCCCCTCTCTTCGGCTCGGCGCCCGACGCTGATCAGGTCCCCGTCGACCGCGACGCGAGCACGACGGGAATCCCGGCCCTCGGTGCCGACCGCGCCGGCGGCCTTCGCGTCCACCGGCCGCGGTCCTTCTGCGGATAAAATAACACGCGGGCGGGACCACCGCAAACCGGCGATGCCGCCGCCCGACCCGGCCTCAGCGGTTCCCCACCTCCGCCAGGGCGCCCTCGAGGGTCACCCACCCCAGCGTCGCGCACTTAACCCTGACCGGAAACTTCCGGACGCCCTGCAGCGCCTCGAGATCCCCCAGCGCTTCCGCCGGTGGCTCCCCGTGCATCATCGCCTTGAACGCCGCGATCAACCGCTCGGCCTCCGCGACCGGCTGCCCCTTGATCCGCTCGGTCATCATCGACGCCGACGCCTGGCTGATCGAGCACCCCCGGCCGTCAAAACGCACGTCGGTCACCACCCCGTCCCGGACGGTCAAGAACAACCGGATCTCGTCGCCGCAGAGCGGATTGGCGCCCTCGCGGACGACGTCCGCCGGGTCGAGGGTCCCTTTGTTGCGCGGGTGGCTGTAGTGATCGAGGATCACATCGCGGTACAGATCATCCAGCGACACTGAACAGCTCCCGAGTCTTGAGAAGGGCGCGGGTCAGGACGTCGATCTCCGCCGTGGTCGTGTAGACGTAGAAGCTCGCGCGCGCGGAGGCTCCAATCCCCAGCTTGCGGTGGAGCGGCTTCGTGCAGTGGTGGCCGGCCCGGACGCAGACGCCTTCGGTGTCGAGCACCTGGGCGATGTCGTGGGGATGCACGCCATCGATCGAAAATGCCACCACCCCGCCCCGCTCGGCGCCGACAGCCGGCCCGAGGATGCGCAGCCCGGGGATCTCCCCCAGCCGACCCATCGCGTACGCCGTGATCTCGCGCTCGTGCGCGGCCACCGCCTCCATCCCCAGCCGCTCCAGGTAGTCGACGGCGGCGCCGAGGGCGATCGCATCGCCCACGTTGGGGGTTCCCGCCTCGAACTTCCACGGGAGCTCGTTCCAGGTGGCGTGGTCCATCCAGACGTCGCTGATCATCTCGCCCCCGCCCAGGAACGGCGACATCTCCTCGAGCAGGGCGCGCCGGCCCCAGAGCCCCCCGATGCCCATCGGCCCGAGCATCTTGTGCCCGGTGAACCCGAAGAAATCCGCCCCCAGGGCGCCGACGTCCACGGGGCGGTGCGGGGTGCTCTGAGCGCCGTCCACGACGACCACGGCCCCGCGGGCGTGCGCCGCGCTGGCGATCTCGGCCACGGGGTTGACCGTGCCGAACGTGTTGCTGACGTGGACCAGTGCCACGATCCGCGTCCGGTCGGTGAGCAGGCGATCGAGATCGTCGAGGATCAGTCGTCCTCGGTCGTCAAACGGGATGGAGCGCAGGCGCGCGCCGCACGCCTGCGCCAGCATCTGCCAGGGGACGAGGTTGCTGTGGTGTTCCATCTCGGTGACCAGGATCTCGTCGCCCGGCCCGACGTGCGACCGGCCCCAGGCGAAGGCGACGAGGTTCAGCGCCTCGGTGACGTTGCGGGTAAAGAGGAGCTCCTCCGGTCCCGCCGCGCCCAGGAACCGCGCCACCTTGGCGCGGGCGGCCTCGTACTCCGCGGTGGCCCGCTCGGCGATGGAATAGACGCCGCGGTGGACGTTGGCATTGTATTCCTCGTAGTAGCGGACCAACGCGTCGATCACCTGGCGCGGCTTCTGCGAGGTGGCCGCGCTGTCGAGGTACACCAGCGGTTTTCCGTTGACGCGGACGCGAAGAATCGGAAAGTCGTCGCGAATCGTTGCCGGGAACCCCATCGTTCGCCTCCTCGCCCGCCGCTACCGGCGGTGGGGAACCTCCCCCGAGCGGTGCGCCTCGGGGGACACCAGCACCTCGCCCCCGTCGACCCGCACCGGGTAGACCGCCACCGAGCGCACCGCCGGCAGCGCCAGCACCCGGCCGGTCTTGGCGTGGAACCGGGCGCCGTGCTTGGGACAGACCACCACTTCTCCCGACAGCGTCCCCTGGCTGAGGGACGCCTCTTCGTGGGTGCAGGTATCATCGATCGCGAAGAACTCACCGCCCAGGTTGATCAGCGCGACGGCCCGGCCGCCCACGTCCACCCGCTTCATCGACCCGGGCGCCACCTCGCTCGCGCGGGCCACGCGAATGTACTCGCTCACACGTAGTCCCCCATCTTGCGTTCCACGGTCTCGCTCAGCCGCTGGCGGATCATCTCGAGCGGGATCCGGTCGAAGATCTCGGCCAGGAACCCGTCCACCATCATCCGGACCGCGACCGCCCGCGGCAGCCCCCGGCTCATCAGGTAGAAGATCTGGTCTTCGTTGAGCCGGCTGGTGCTGGCGCCGTGGGTGCAGCGGAGGTCGTTGGCCAGGATCTCGAGCTTGGGCATGCTGTCCGCCCGCGCCCCCTCCGAGAGAATCAGGTTGCGGTTGAGCTGAAAGGCATTGGTCTTCTGGGCGCCGTGATCGGCACGGATCAACCCGGAGAACACCGAGCGCGCCTTGTCCTTGAGCACGCCCTTGTAGAGGAGGTCGCTCGTGGTGCTCCGCGCGACGTGCTCCTGCAGGGTATGGTAGTCGAAGTGCTGGGTCCCGTCGCCGAAGGCGATGCCGAGCATCTCCGATGTGCTCCCTTCCCCGACGAGCCGGCTCTCTACGTTGGTCTTGACGAGCCCCGCGCCGAACGCCACCATCAGGCTGTTCACGGTGGCATCCCGCTCCAGGACCATCCGGACGATGCCGAACTCCCAGAGGTTGCGCGCCCAGTCCTGGAGATTGACGTAGCGGATCTGGGCTCCGGCCTTGGGGATCAGTTCGACCGCGTGGTTGACGAGGGTCCGCGAGGCGCCCGGGGCCGAGCCGAAGACCTCAACGAGGGTCACGCGACTGCGCTCCTCGGCCACCACGAGCGTGTGCGGGAGGAACGCCGCGCCATCCCGATCCAGCCAGGTCCCCGTGACCAACTGCAGGTCCACCTCGAGGGCCTTCGGGACGTACAGGAAGGTCCCGCCGCTCCACAACGCCCCGTGCAGCGCCCGGAACTTGTTCTCGTCGTCCCGCACCACGGTCCCGAGGTACGGCCGGACGAGGTCGGGGTGCTTGACCACCGCCTCGGAGAGCGAGGTGAAGATCAGCCCGCTTCGGGCCAGCTCGCCCGCCAGCCGGCTTTGGACCTCGACCCCGTTGGCCACCAGCCGCAGCCCGGCCGCCTCGGTCGGATCGCCCACCAGCGCCAGAAGCGGCGCGGGCGGCGCGCCCCGGTGCACGCGGTGGGGCAGCACTCCGAACGCGTCCAGATCGAGCCCGCCGATGTCGGTGCGGCGCCATTCCTCGCCGACGTTCGCCAACGGCAGGGGGAGCCGTTCAAAGGCTTCCCACGCCGCGAGACGGTGCTCGCGCAGCCAGGCCGGCTCGCCCGAGGCGGCGCTGTGCTCCTCGACCACTGCCCGGCTCAACGATGCCGGAGGGGCGTCACTCACAATGGTGCCTCCATCTCCCCGCGGTGCGCTCGCGCGCCCGTCTGGTCCCGTGCGCCTCGACGGACGGCAGGCGGTCAGAGAGGGCAGAGCCCGACGCCCTGCCCTCCCGTGCCCTCCTCACGCCAGCGGGGCGCGGCTAGCCGACCGAGCCCTCCATTTCGAGCTGGATCAGTCGGTTCAGTTCCACGCTGTATTCCATCGGCAACTCTCGGGAAATCGGCTCGATGAACCCGCGGACGATCATGCTCATCGCCTCGTCCTGGTTGATCCCGCGGCTCATCAGGTAGAACAGCTGTTCATCCGAGACCTTGGAAACGGTGGCCTCGTGGGTCACCTGGACGTCGTCCTCGTCGATTTCCATTGTGGGGTAGGTATCCGACCGCGACTGGTCGTCGAGGATCAGCGCGTCGCAGCGCACCGCGCACTTGCTCCCCTTGGCGCCGGGGTAGATCTTCACCAGCCCGCGGTAGCCGGCCCGCCCGCCGGACTTGCTGATCGATTTGCTGACGATGGACGACTGGGTGTGCGGAGCGGCGTGGATCACCTTGCCGCCGGGATCCTGGTGCTGCCCTTCGCCGGCGAAGGCCACGGAGAGGATCTCCGCTTTCGCTCCGGGCTCGAGCATGTAGACGCTCGGGTACTTCATCGTCAACTTGCTGCCGAGGTTCCCGTCCACCCACTCCATCGTCGCGTCGCGATAGGCCACCGCCCGCTTCGTGACCAGGTTGTAGACGTTCTTCGACCAGTTCTGAATGGTCGTGTACCGGACGCGCGCGCCCTCCTTGACGATGATCTCCACGACCGCACTGTGCAGCGAGTCGCTGGAGTAGGTGGGGGCGGTGCACCCTTCCACGTAGTGCACGTACGACCCCTTCTCCGCAATGATCAGGGTCCGCTCAAACTGCCCCATGTTCTGGGCGTTGATCCGGAAGTAGGCCTGCAGCGGGATGTCCACGCGCACACCCTCGGGGACGTAGACGAACGATCCCCCGCTCCACACCGAACTGTTCAGCGCCGAGAACTTGTTGTCCTCAGGAGGGATGACGGTCCCGAAGTACTCCTTGACGATGTCCGGATGATCGCGCAGGGCGGAATCCATGTCGAGGAACACCACGCCCTGTTTCGTCCACTCCTCGCGCAGGCTGTGGTAGACGACCTCGCTCTCGTACTGAGCCCCCACGCCGGCCAGGTATTTCTTCTCCGCCTCGGGGATCCCCAGCCGGTCGAAGGTCTTCTTGATGTTCTCGGGGACGTCGTCCCAGGTCTTCCCCTGGTTCTCCATCGGCCGGACGTAGTAGTAGATGTCGTTGAAATCGATCTCGCCGACGTTGCCGCCCCAGGTGGGCAGCGGCTTCTTCTCCCACACCCCGAGGGAGTGGAGGCGGAACGCCCGCATCCACTCGGGCTCGCTCTTCATGTGCGAGATCATCTCCACGATCTCGCGGTCGAGTCCCTTCCGGGATTTGAACGCGTACGCATCCTCGGGATCGTGGAACCCGTACTTGTACTGGTCGAGATCGATGCCGAGCGGGCTCGTCACTGCCATGATGCCTGCGCCTCCTCGCGAATCTCGCCCCGACCGACGGCCCGACGCGGCGCGCCGATGGGAGCTAGTGCCTGACCCAAAAGACCTTCCCCGCGCTCCGGACCTCGCCCTCCGAGGCGACCTCGGCGGCCACCTGCTCGTACTGCGCCCGGATGCCATCGTACCCGATCTGATCGAGCTCGTCGGCAAGCGCCGCGCCGCCCGAGGTCACGATCCGGCCGTCGAACATGACGTGAACCGTGGTGGGCTTGATGTACTTCAGGATCCGCGGGTAATGGGTGATGACGAGCGCCCCCATCTTCTGCCCGGAGGTCTCGTACATCCTGTTCACCCCGGCCGCCACGATCTTGACCGCGTCCACGTCCAGCCCCGAGTCGGTCTCGTCCATGATCGCGATCTCCGGCTCGAGCACCGCCATCTGCAAGATCTCGGCACGCTTCTTCTCCCCGCCGCTGAACCCCTCGTTCACGTAGCGGCCGAGGACCGCCGGATCGACCTGCAGCTCCGCCACCTTCGCCCTGACCAGCTTCTGAAACTCGGCCAGGCTCATCAAACTGTCCTTGTCAAATCCCCGCCGCGCGCTCACCGCGGTGCGCAGGAAGCTGGCCATCGTCACCCCGGGAATGCTCACCGGGTACTGAAACGCGATGAACAGACCCCGGCGGGCCCGCTCGTCGGGCGCCATCGCCACGAGGTCCTCGCCTTTGTAGAGCACCTCGCCCTTGGTCACCTGGTAAAACGGATTGCCCATCAACACGTTGGCGAGCGTGCTCTTCCCCGACCCGTTGGGGCCCATCAGGGCGTGGATCTCTCCCGCGCGCACGGTCAGGTTGGTCCCTTTGAGGATCACCTTATCCTCGACCTGCGCCCACAGATCCTTGATCACGAGCTCGGCGTCCATCCGTCTCCCCCGACCGCGCCCCGGCCCCGCGGCGGCGCTTGGCCGCAGCGGCTCCGGCAATTCTGGAGTGAATTACTCATCTATTATTCTATGGTCGGACCGGGGCAATGTCAACACACCGCTTGCGAAAGTCCCGCCGCGGGCAGGGGGCCGTCACGCCGCGCGCGGAATATCTCGAGGGCACGCCTCCGGTTCGTGCCGGCGGCACGCGGAGCAGCGGAAGGGAGATGGCGATGCCTCTTGCCACACCCGATCTCGTGCGCAGCGTCACCGAACGGCGCGTCTACGACCTGGAGCAACCGCGGACGGCCGGCATGCCCATCCATCCCGCCCACCGACCGGGCTACGTCTACCAGCTGCACCGCCGGCACCGAGACAGCTACTTTCCACGGCGGCACGGACCGCGGTCCAGCGCATCCGGCATCCTCGTGATGATGGAGCACTCCGGGACCCACATCGACGCGCTCTCGCACCAGGCGGCCGATCTCCGACTCTACGGAGACGTGGAGATCACGCCGGAGGTCGAAACCGCGCGGGGGTTCACCAGCCACGGGATCGAGACGATGAACCCGATCGTCGCCCGTGGGATCCTCCTCGACGTCGCCGCCGCCAAGGGGCAAGACCCGCTGCCGGAGCACTATCCGATCACCCCATCCGACCTGGAAGCGGCGGCGCGGTTGGGCGGGGTGTCCGTCCAACCCGGGGATGCGCTCCTTGTGCGCACCGGGTACGCGAAGCTGTGGGCGGATGAGAACCGCTACCTGGCCGCCGCGGGGGTCGGGCGCGAGGCGACGGAGTGGGCGGCGGCGCGCAAGGTGCGCTGCGTGGGGTGCGACAACATGACGTGGGACGAGACCGAAGAGCGGGACCCACAGACGGGCGGCATGCTGTTCGCGCACCTGCACCTCATCGCCCGGTGCGGAATTGCCATCATGGAGAACCTCAACCTGGAGGAACTCAGCCGGGATCGGTGCCGGGAGTTCCTGTTCGTCTGCACCCCGCTGAAGCTCGTCGGCGCGACGGGGTCCCCGGTACGGCCGATCGCGCTGGCCTGACGGTCACTTCTGCGGGAGCGGCCACTCGCCGAGGGTGAAGAGCGCGCGAAACGCGTACCCGGCGGCCCCGACGCCCTCGGCGCCCCCTTCGTTGCGGTCCACCACCGCGAGCACGAGCAGCACCTTGGCCCCCGCCGCCTCCACCGTGCGGGCGGCCCGCACCACCTGCGCGCCGGTCGTCACCACATCCTCGATCACCACCACCGCATCGCCGGGCTCGAGGACCCCCTCGATCAAGCGGGCGGTCCCGTGGTCCTTGGTCTCAGGACGGACGATGACAAAGGGAAGCCCGGTCTCGAGCGCGACCGCCGTCGCGAGCGGGATGCCGCCGAGCGCGGGGCCCGCGAGCCGGGTCGTCTCGCCGGGGAGGAGGTGGGCCAGGAGTCGGGCGATGTCGCGCAGCAGGTCCGGCCGTGTCTCGAACCGGTACTTGTCGATGTAGTGGGTGCTCCTCCGCCCGGAGCTCAGCACGAACTCCCCGCGCAGAAGAGAGGTTTGGATCAATCGGGACCACGTCCGCCCCTGGAGCGCCCCCAGCACGGTCGCGGGAACCTGATTCGCCACCGGCGCGGGCCGCCCCGGCGGGGGGATCACCGGGAGGCGAGGGGGACGACGGTGAAGCCCACGCTCCGGAGCAAGAGTGGGGTCAACGGGGCCAGCACGTCTTCGAGGGGGTCCGGCTTTCCGGTGTTCAGCCACCTGAGCACCACCTCGCTGAGTGCGCCGATCCATACGTACGCCGCGGTCTCGGTGTCCTGTGGGGTCAACTTGCCATCCTCGACCGCGCGGTCGAGGTACCCGCGGAGCACCTCCACCAGCATGGCCTTGAGGGCGATCCGCTTTCCCTGGAACTCTGCCCCGACCGACGGCCAGTCGACGAGGACGATCTTCGCGATATCCCGATCGGCCTGAAAGGTCCGCACCACGGTGGCGACCGCCGCCTCGACCTGGGCCACTAAGCCGCGCGCCCGATGGACGGCCACCTGGATCTCACAGGCCAGGGTCGTGGCGTACTCCTCGACCAGGGACAGGAAAATCTGCTCTTTGCTTTGGAAGTAGAAGTAGACCGCCCCTTTTGAGGTCCCCGAGGCTTTGACGATGTCATCGACCACGGCGTTGTGGAAGCCTTTGGCGGCAAACACCTGTGCTGCGGAGTGCAGGATCCTTCTTCGGGTCTCTTCGCGCTGCTGTCCTTTGTGTAATCGATCTAAGGTGGTGGCCATCAAACCCCCCTCACCCCAGACTGACCAGTCGGTCTGGAACGGATTGTACTGCGGTCGGGAAAAGATGTCAACTTTGAGGGAAGTTAGTCCATCTGCTCGTCGGTGAGGCCGAAGTGATGCCCGATCTCGTGGATGACGGTCTGGCGCACTTCCTCGACGATCTCCGCGTCGGTCTGGCAGATCGCCTCGATGTTGTCCTGGTAGATGACGACCACCTCGGGCAGCTCATACGCCGCCATCGGCGACCGCTCCATTTCGCTCACGCCCTGGTACAGCCCGAGGATGTCGCCGCCCAACTCCCCGGCGATCTCGCGGGACGGTCGGGCTTCCACCATGACGGCGATGTTCACGAGCCGCTCCGCGAACCGGGCCGGAAGATCGTCCAGCGCCAGCGCGACCAGGCGCTCGAAGCGGGCTCTACGCATCGCGCGTCCCGATCCCGCGTGCGGGAACGCGCACGCTCAGGCTTCGGAAGCGAGGTGCCGGCGGATCGCGGCCTCGGCGGGGGGGACGACGGTTCCCCAGTCGATCCCGTCCTGCCGCGTCAGGGTGATGAAGTCGTTGAGGAAGAAGACCTGCCGCACCCCGGGAATCGCGAGCAGGTCACGGGCCAGCGGGGACGTCGCGGTGTTCGGGTCCGTGAACGTTTGGCTGCGGCCCTCGGTCATCCGCCGATTGACGATGAACTTCAGCGCGTTCACGTTCGGGGTGGGTTGGACGGTCACCTGAAGCGGGTTCGACACGACAGCACCCCTCCTGATGGGTGAGCATCGGCGGCGTCGCCGGCGGTTTGGGATCGAGCGGAGCGGCGGCCGGCGTCTTCGGCAGGAGCGATGCCGAACCCACTCCCATCGGCCCGAGGCTCACCAGCACGTCCACGGGGGCGTTGGGTCTCACCTGCTCCCCCGGCGGGGTGAACTGCTCGAGGACGGTGCCGGGCGCGGCGTCATCGTTGAGGTAGCTGACCCGCCCCAGGCGCAGGCCGACCACTTCCAGCCGGCGGGCGGCGTCGCTGACCGGGATGTCGCGCAGCCGCGGGACCGTGCCCGATCCTTCGCTGACGGTCAGTTGAATGATCGAGCGCCGCTGGAGCGGGCGGCCGGGCGGAGGGTCCTGGGCGAGCACCACCCCGATCGGCGCGTGCGGATCCTCGCGGTGCCCGGCGACGATGACCCCGAAGCGCAGCGGCACGATCATCTGCGCGGCCTCGGCGACGGTTTGACCGATCAGGTTCGGCACGCGGGGATGGGCCTCCAGCCATGCATCGCGCTGCTCGACGGAGGCGAACGCCACGACCGACGCCGCCAGTACGGCGAGGATGGCCACCCCCACCAGCGCCCGCCGCGGAAGCCGGCGCCAAGCCGCGCCGGGGATCCGCGGGCGTGTGCGCTCGACGAGCGGGGCTGAACCGTGACGCCGCATAACCCTCCCTCCGGTACCCGTGATCAGTGAAGCCGCTGGTTGGTGGAGAGACCAGGCAGCTCCGTGGTCCACGAAGCCCGACGGGCAAAGGTGATGATGGGAGGGAGGTAGTTGCGAATCTGGGAGATGACCCGCTCAGGGACCATAGCACTCGTTCCGGTCAACAGCGTCCACCGCGTCTCCACCATCGCCGAGAGGTGGAGCGCGAGTTCCATCGGGATGATGCCCGTGTCGGCGAGGGGCAGGAACACCTCCCACCGCCGGCTGGGACGCGGGATGCCGAAGGTGGTGAGCATCGCCTTGGCGATGCCCGTGGCCGCCCCGCTGGCGTTGCCGAACACGCCGATGATTTGGGTGACACGCTCGGCGTCTTGGGCCACGGCCTCGATGTCCCGGGTGAACATCTCGATGATCGGAACCGAGGTCAGCACCCGGCCGAACCGCCAGCCTATCCGGACGGGATCGAGGGGGCGCGACAGCTGCGCGAGCGTGGGGACGGGATCGCCGGAGGTGGGGAGCCCGAACGTGCGCGCCTGCATGATCGACTCGTGGGCCTCTTCCAGCAACCGCGGGCGCTCCTGCTCCAACCGCTCGGTCGTGCGCTGGACAAACGCCTCGCGCTCGGAGGGGTCGTTGTCCGCGAACACCCGGCCCCAGTTGAGGACCTCGTGGACGACCGGGAGGATGTGCGCATTCAACGCGAACGGCATCAGAATGCCGGGACACTCCCCCAAAGGGTTGCTGCTGGCGAGCCCTTCGAGGTACTCGGCGATCGCCTCCGCCTCCATGGCGTGGCGAAACAGCAGGGCGATCTCAATGTCGGAGTCGGGCCAGGTCCGTTCCGTGGCCGGCTGACCGTACAAGTAGGCGGCAACCACCTCGTCCTCGCCGCGGAAAAAGGCCTCCAGGTGTTCGTACGCCGTCATCGCCGCTGGTCCCCTCAGGTCCAAATTGTATCACAGCGATGCGGCGCGGGCTCTGGATCGCCCGGTTGCGCCGGGTCAGTTCCTCTGGCGGCGCTCCGGAGACGCCGGCGAAACGGGGGGAGTCGCGGGGACGGCACGCGGGGCCACCTTCCAAAACCGGCCCACCCACGCCTCCCAGTCCTCGAGGATCGCCCGCGCCCGCGGAGAGCCCGTCGCCTCCCGGTGGGCGGTGACGAGGCGGTGGAGTTCGGCGGCGTCCGCGCCGTCGGCGACCCGCGTCACCGTCACCATCCCCGGGTTGACCCGGCGATCGAATGTCTCCGGTTCATCGAGGACGTAGGCGACACCGCCGGTCATGCCCGCCCCGAAGTTTCGGCCGGTCTCCCCCAGCACGACGACGATCCCGCCAGTCATGTACTCGCAGCCGTGGTCGCCGAGTCCCTCCACCACCGCGGTCGCACCGCTGTTCCGAACCGCGAACCGCTCCCCCGCCCGGCCGGCGGCGAACACCCGCCCCCCCGTCGCTCCGTAGAGCACCGTGTTGCCGACCACGACGTGCCGGGAGGATTCCGGCAGGAGCGACCCCGGCGGGGTGATCACAATTTCGCCCCCGGTCATCCCCTTCCCGACGTAGTCGTTCGCTTCCCCGGTCAGGAGCAATCGCATCCCGGCGAGGCACCATGCCCCGAATGACTGGCCGGCGCTGCCGGTGAAGCGAAGGGTGATCGTGCCGTCGGGAAGGCCGGCGTCTCCGCGGTTCCTGGCGATCGCGCCGGCGATCCGCGCCCCCGCCGTCCGGTCGACGTTCCGGATCGGGAACGCCCGATCGACGGGGCGGCCCGCGGCCAGATCGTCCCCGATTTCAACGAGGATACGGTCGTCAAACGGCTCGCCCGGCCGGTCGTTTCGCTCCTGAACGTGGCGCCGGGCGCGGGTCCCCGAGGGGTCGGGGTCGGTGAGAATCGAGTCCAGCACCAGCCGCTTGGCCCGCGCCACCGGGATGTCCTCTCGCACCCGCAGGAGGTCCGCCCGCCCCACCAGCTCCGACACCGCCCGGCGGCCGAGCGCGGCGAGGATCCGCCGCACGTCCTCGGCGATCGCGAGGAAAAAGTGGATGACCCGTTCCGGGGTGCCGGGAAACTTCGCCCGAAGATCCCCCCGCTGGGTGGCGATGCCCACCGGGCAGGTGTTGAGGTGGCACTGACGCGCCATCACGCACCCCAGCGCGACGACCGCGGCGCTGCCGAAGCCGAATTCCTCCGCCCCGAGCAACGCGGCGATGACGACGTCCCGGGCCGTTTTCATCCCCCCGTCCACCCGCACCCGCACGCGCCCGCGCAGGTTGTTCGCCACGAGGGTCTGCTGGGTCTCGGCCAGTCCCAGCTCCCAGGGGACGCCGGCGTTCTTGATCGACTCCAGCGGCGAGGCGCCCGTCCCGCCATCGCAGCCCGCGATGTGCACGATGTCGGCGTACGCCTTGGCCACACCGGCGGCGATGGTGCCGACGCCGGCTTCGCTGACGAGCTTGACCGACACGCGCACCCGGGGGTTGCCCTGCTTGAGATCATAGATCAGTTGGGCGAGATCCTCGATGCTGTAGATGTCGTGATGGGGAGGCGGAGAGATGAGCGAAATCCCCGCCTGCGCGCGCCGGATCCTGGCAATCTCCTCGGTCACTTTCGTCCCGGGGATCTGCCCCCCTTCGCCGGGCTTGCTCCCCTGCGCCATCTTGATCTCCAGCTCCTGCGCCGCCACCAGGTACTGGGTGGTCACGCCGAAGCGGCCCGACGCGATCTGCTTCACCGCGGAGTTCGCCCAGGTCCCATCGGCGCGCGGGGCGTAGCGGGCGGGATCCTCCCCCCCCTCCCCGCTGCTGCTCTTCGCCCCGAGGCGGTTCATCGCGATCGCCAGGGTCTCGTGCGCCTCCCGGCTCAACGATCCGTGCGACATCGAGGACACGACGAACCGCCGGGCGATCGCCTCCGCCGGCTCCACCTCGTCCAGGGACACCGGAACCTCCGCCCGAAATTCGAACAGGTCGCGCAGCGCCGTCGGCGGCCGGTGGAGCACCTCCCAGGCGTAGGCGAGATAATCGTCCTCGCTGCCGCTCAGCGCCACCCGGTGGAGGGTGCGCACGACGTGGGGATGGAACGCGTGGTACTCGCCGTCCTTCCGGAACCGGAACAGCCCGGGATCGCCGAGCCCGGGAGGGGCGGCGGCGCCAAACGCGCGCCGGTGCCGGGCCAGGACGTCGTCCGCGATCTCGGCCAGTCCGATCCCGCCGAGGCGCGATGGGGTCCCGGTCAGGGCGAACTCAACGAGGGCGTGATCCAATCCCAGAACCTCGAAGATCTGCGCGCCGTGGTA